>CAYLPL010000059.1:0-9052 GCA_964385545.1 uncultured Clostridia bacterium
GCGAAGGTTTTTGATCTGCGTTGGGCGAAGGAAATTGCATCGAGAGTGGGAGGAGCGTGGTGGTCTTGGGATCGAAGAACGAGCTTACCCTTGACGACGTACTCGATCTGCAATACATATCGCAGTGGAAATGGTCACCTTCGGGTCAAGAGATCGCTTGCATAATCGACGACGGAGGTTTGGGCAAGCTGTGGGTGTATTCGCGTACAGGTGAAGATCGCAAATGTGTGACGCAGTCGGCCGATGTTTCGTCCTTCGATTGGCACCCCGATGGTGATGAGATCGTATTCGCCGGGGACGAATGCCTATACGTGGCGGAGTGGACGGAGAACGAATGGCAGACCCGAAGACTCACTCAAACGAGGGATAAGGAACAGGTCCCCCGCTATTCCCCCGACGGCTCCCAAATTGCTTTCGTGCGGGATGAAACGCTTTGGATATGCAGCTTCTCCGGCGGAGAGCAGGCCTCCGCGGCGCCCCGGAAGGGTAGCGTGATTGCGGCAACCATGGGAGGTGACGAACCGATTCTCTGGTCGCCCGGCGGCCGAAGGATTGCCTTCCATTTTACCGACCCCACTTGGGCCCAGTTCGTCGGCGTGTGCGATGCAGATGGAGATCTCCTGTGGCAATCTAATGATCGCTGTGCGGTAACGGACGCCCTCGCCTGGCTGGACGACGATACACTCCTTATGGTCACCTATTTGGACAGGAGCACCGTAGCGGAATTCCGCCTAGTGGATTTTGGCGAAATGACAACAGATGATGTCCCCCGGCCTCCGCACGTCCGATTAATCCGAGTCGATCGCGCCTTGGGAACGCCCGGTAGCCTCAGGGCCAGCGGGGCATGGCCGGAACCCGGCGGCGACAGGGTGCTATTTCGAAGTGAAGAGGATGGCTGGGCACACCTTTATCTGATGGATTTGAGGGACGGTGAACTGCGCCAGGTTACCTGCGGTGAGGGTGAAGACCTCGGGTATGTCGGCGATGAGCCGGCCTGGGCCCCACGGGGTCGATACGTATGTTACTCGTCCAATCTCGGCAGCCTGGGTGAGAGGCAGTTATGGTTACTGGATGCCAATGGCGGAGATTTTTGGGCCCTGACGGGAATCCCCGGAACCAATGTTTCACCAAGTTGGTGTCCCGACGGGTCCCCCACCTTGGCCTTCGTCCATTGCGACGCGAGGCGCAGCGCCGATATATGGATAGCCGATCTACCCGAGGACGTCTTAGAAGGTAGGGGCACGCTGACGGAAGGTGATCAGACCGCGCGGATAACGCGGACCATGCCCGATGGCTGGAGCGAAGATCTGTCCGTCGTGCCGCGAGAGATCACGTACGAAGGTGCCGGCGGGCTCCCGATAACCGGGTACCTGTTGTGTCCTCCGGATTTCGATGAATCCGGCGATCGGAAGTATCCGGCGCTGGTTTGGGTCCACGGCGGCCCGGTTCGTCAGATGCGTCCGGGTTTCCATCCGAGTAGGCCCTACGCCCTGTTCCATGCGTTTTCGCAATACCTTGCCCACAGGGGCTACGTAACCCTCGAGATCAATTTCCGCGGTGGTATAGGCTATGGACGGGAATTCCGCAACGCGCTGTTTCGGAAGATGGGTATCGACGACGTGAAAGATGTGGTAGAGGGCGGTCGCTATCTGAAGGGTCTCCCCTACGTCGACCCCAATAGGGTGGCCGTGTGGGGTCTAAGCTATGGCGGGTACATGACCCTTACGGCACTGACCAAGTATCCCGAGGAATTCGCCATGGGAGTAAATGTGGCCGGGGTCTACGACTTCGTTCAATGGACGCATTGGATCCAGGATCTCAAGGGGCCCTGGAGTGGGAACTTCAGCGTCTTTTTTGATGGGGATCCGGAGGAAAGCCCGGATACTTATTACCACGGCTCTCCGTGCAATTTCATCGATAACCTGAACAAGCCCCTGGTGAGCCTGCAGGGCACCGCCGACAAGAACGTGGATTTCGCCCAGTTGGACCGGATCGTCAAGGACTGCCTGCGTCTCGAGAAGGAACATGATGCCCACTACTACCCCGACGAGGTACACTCCTTCGAGCGTCGCGAAAGCTGGGCCGATGCCTTCGTGCGCATCGAGAATGCCTTCGATCGTCATCTCAAAGAGTAGATTGCGCGGCCGTCTCGGGGAAGGATCGGTCCCCGAGATGGCCGTTTTATCCTCAGTCGCGGACCCGGGCAAGTATCGAGGCCGCGTTTGGTAGGACGTAGATCGCAGAATCCTCACCCAACCGGTCCTCTATCCGATTCGCGAGTTCCGCAGGCAACGTTACCGACCGACCCCCGTCCCGGGGAACGTGCTCGAAGAATGCTTCCCGAACGACAGTTTCCCGCATATCCGATACCATCCATACGGGATTGCGTATTACGGCTCGCGCTATCATGGCTGCCTTGTGGCCCCCGAGTTGGAATTCATTCCGCAAACGATCGAGCAGATCCCGGGGGCTTTGGCCCCCTTGTAACCATTTCTTCATTGCCTCATTCCCGTAACCTTCGGGGCAGGCAGCCAGGAGAAGTATGGGTGCGCCCTCGAGGGCGAAATTGGTGGCGAATTCCAGGGCCTTTTGCGCCTGGTATAGGTTCATGTCCTTGGGATGACCCCCGGCCCCGGCCACGACGAAGTCGGCCCGGGTGGGAATCTCTACCTGATTCATCTCGTCCAATTTCTCGCTCGCCCGCCGATGTGCCTCGATCGGATGTCCCGACGCGCAAAACGTGATCAGCCCTCGCCGGTCCAGGACCACGTTGACGATGAAATCCACCGGAAGCAGATCCGCGACGGAGTCTATGTCTTCTTTGACTGGGTTACCGTCCATTACTCCTGCCTTCGAGCGGGGATCCAGTAGCATCCTGTGGTTGTGGGTCACGGTTCGCGAGTTGCACACTCCCGGGAGCACCGCCTTATATCCTCCCGAGTATCCCGCGAAGTAGTGGTACTCCACATTGCCAAGACACACCACGCGGTCCGCTTCTACCACCGGTCGGAAGACCTCGACGGGGGTACCGCGGGGTGTGAAGCCGAGGTGAACCACATCTTCCGGGTTACTGTCCACGGCACGAATCCCCGTGTGGGCCGCGGACCCGAGCAGGGCCTCTCGTTCGGCCGCGGTGTGCTTCCGATGTATTCCAAGGGCGAAGACGATGGTAATGTCTTCGGGCGCCGCGCCGGCGGCAAACAGTCTCTCTATGACGGGAGGTAATACCTTATAGGTGGGCATGGGACGACTAATGTCGCTGGTTATCACGACCACGCTTTCGCCCGGAGAAACCATGGATTCCAACGGAGGACATCCCCGCGGATGATCCAAGGCATCACGGATGATGGTGTCCTCATCTTGCGGGTGATCGGTGTCATTGTCAGCGGGTGCCCCAATGATGTCGATGTGTTCCTCCCACGCCTCCGGCAACTCTATTCCAATTCTCCCTTTTCCGTACTTCAAGTCGAAATGCAGCAAGCACCATCACTCCGTCTCGCAGCGGGATATACTAATTGTATACCCCGCTCAAGAGAGCGGGCATGCCCTCCGGCGCGTTAGCTCGTGATCGCAGGGGACAAAACCTCGGGCAGAAGACCACAGCACCCCCTTTCCTTTCAAGTCCGCCCTCAGCCCGAGTCACCCCCTTTCGAAGTCCAGATGCGACGCCGATACCTTCACAACCGCCCCGGTTTCACCTTCGGATTGTTCCGGGTGACCCGGTGGGCGTGCATAGCTTGGGCCCCCTCTCCCGGGTGTTTTCGTCGCTGTACGGTCTTTGGGGCACCTATCTCCGGTATGCCGTGGCAATCGCTGGTCAGATTCGGCATCGATGTGATTCATTAGTAGTACACGGGTGTCGTTCCATCGACACCGAGAAGGGAAGGGAGGAATGGCGACGCGAACGTGCAGTCGCCGACATTTCATGAACAAAGAGCAGGCCAAGGAGAAGGCACTGGAGGCCATCGACGATTACAAAGAGAAGATTTTGGATTTCCAAAGGGACATCTGGGAGCATCCGGAGTTGGGGTTTAAGGAACATCGCACAGCGGAAAAGGTGGCGGCCTTCTTCGAGGATTTGGGCCTCGAGTATGAGAGTGGCATTGCCGTGACGGGACTCAGGGCCGATGTTAAGGGCAAAAGCGATGACGTCAGAGTGGCGGTTTTGGGAGAGCTGGATGCCGTCATCTGCAAAGATCACCCCGATGCCGATCCGCAAAGTGGGGCGGTGCATGCCTGCGGTCACCATTCCCAGCTGGCGGTGATGTTGGGTACGGCGGTGGCATTGACGCAGACCGGCCTCATGGACCAGCTGGCCGGTGACGTGAGTTTCATCGCGGTACCGGCAGAAGAATTCGTGGAACTCGACTACCGTTCCAAGATCAAAGAAGACGGAGCCATCGAATTCTTTGGAGGCAAGCAGGAGCTCATTCGCCTCGGAGTCCTGGATGATATCGACATCGCCGCCATGATACATCTGGAAGGCGATTGTCCCGAAAGGATTATCAAGGTGGCCGAAGGGACCAACGGCTTCCTCGGTAAGACGGTCCGTTACGTCGGAAAAGAGGCGCACGCCGGAGGAGCACCCGATCAGGGAATCAATGCACTGAATGCCGCGATGTTGGGACTCATGGGAATACACGCTCAGCGTGAGACCTTCCGCGACGAAGACTACATCCGGGTGCATCCCATAATAACGCGCGGTGGAGATCTGGTTAACATAGTACCGTCGGATGTAGGCATTGAGACCTACGTCCGAGGTCGCAGTATCGATGCCATTCTCGATGCCAACCGCAAAGTCAATCAGGCCCTACGCGGTGGAGCCATAGCCATCGGTGCGCAGGTAGAGATCCAGGAGATACCGGGCTATCTTCCGTTGAGGACAGATATCGGATTGATGGAGACCTTCAATGGAAACGCCGGCAGTCTCATCGGCGATGAGAACGTACAGGTGAGCAAATTCATCGGTGGTTCCACGGATATGGGCGACATAAGTCACATTATGCCGGCCATCCACCCGATGATAGGTGGCGTCGAGGGCCATGCTCACACCCGCGATTACCGGGTCGTGGACGAGGGTATGGCGAATATCGTGCCGGCAAAGGCGATGGCCATGACCATCATCGATCTGTTGTGGGAAGATGGCGCGCGAGCCAAGGACATCGTCGAGCAGTTCGAGCCGTTGTACAGCAAAGAGACTTATTTGGACATGTGGAGGACGGTCGTCGATACCAGCGACGAAGAGTAGATTCACCGGCGGGGGCGCCAGGGCGCCCCCGCCCACATATATGACTATCGTTGAATCGTCGCTTCGCGATGGAGTCGCCCGGACGGTTCGGTTAACGCGGAGTTCAAGCCGGAAAACCCCAAACCTACCAAAACTCGTTGCGGCCATGCGTGCGTACCTGGAATCTCCGAAGGGAGAGTGAACGTCGCCTTCGGGCGGCAAAGAACATGGACAAAGAGACTGCAAAAAGACGGGCGCTTAGGGCTATTGACGAATACACCCCCAGGATCCAGGACTTTCACCGGGATATATGGGAGCACCCGGAATTGGGTTACAAAGAACACAGGACGGCCGGGAAGGTAGCCGAATTCTTCGAGGAACTCGGGCTGGAATACACTACTGGCCTCGCCCTCACGGGCGTCCGGGCCGATGCCCACGGTGCCTCCGACGAAGTACGAGTAGCGGTTATGGGAGAATTGGATGCCGTAATCAACCTGGATCATCCGGCCGCGGTGCCGGAGACGGGGGCCGTGCACGCCTGCGGACATCATTCGCAGCTCGCCGCCATGCTAGGAACGGCGGTCGGTCTCACTCACGCGGGGCTCATGGATACCCTGGGCGGTGACGTAGCATTCATAGCTGTCCCGGCGGAAGAATTCATCGAGTTGGGGTATCGGTCCATTCTTCGGGAACGGGGGGATATCGAGTTCTTCGGGGGTAAACAGGAACTAATCAAGCTCGGCGTTATGGATGATATAGACATGTCAATGATTGTCCATCTCCAGGCGGAGACTCCGGGGCGCGTGATAAAGTTGGCTCAGGGGTTCCTCGGTTTCCTGGGGAAGACGGTCAGATACCTGGGGAGAGAGGCGCATCCCGCCGCCGAACCCCACAAGGGAATCAACGCATTGAATGCGGCTATGCTCGGGCTCATCAGCATCCACGCCCAAAGGGAAACCTTCCGGGACCAGGATTCCATCAGAGTCCATCCCATAATAACCAGGGGCGGCGACCTGGTTAATGTGGTTCCCGCGGAGGTTACCCTCGAGACCTACGTGCGCGGGCGCAGCATCGACGCGATAATGGACGCAAACGGTAAAGTCAATCGCGCCCTCAGCGCCGGCGCACTGGCCATAGGGGCCGAAGTCGAAATCGAGGAGATCCCGGGTTATCTGCCGCTGAGGACCGACGGGAACCTCATAGAAGTCTTCGCCGAGAACGCCAAATCACTGCTTGGCGAAGACTCTGTGTTTGCCGACGATCACGACGGTGGCTCCACAGACATGGGTGACATCAGCCACATAATGCCCGCGATTCATCCGATGATCGGCGGTGTGTCCGGGAGATTGCACGCCCGCGACTACGAAATCGTCGATCCCGATATGACCAATATCGTCCCGGCAAAGGTCATGGCGATGACCCTCATAGATCTTCTCTGGGACGAAGCCCGCGAGGCTAAGAGGATCAAGCGGGAATTTCAACCGGTGTACAGCAAGGAAGGTTATCTCAAGATGTGGAGAGATCTGGTCGAAGCCGGTGAATGATCCATGGATCAATTCCGGGGGCTCGGTGCATTCCGAGCCCCCTCCCGGAGCCCATGTGGCATTATCGATACCGACAGTTTATCCTCCGATGTGCATCTGAAGTGATCGCATGCGGAGACGCAGTTCCTCGAGGTCTTTGGCGGTGAGGTTATCCTTTTCGTCCGAGTAGCGAGAACTTACCCACTCGAAGAGTTCTTTGATCTCTTTCAACAGGGCTTCCTTTTTTACTGCCATTATCCCTCTTCCTTCCGGAAAACCGCGGGTCTAATCATTGATTGGCGGGAGTAGGAGGGAATCGAACCCACCGCGGACGGGTCTCCCCCGCCCGCCAACGGATTTGAAGTCCGCGGGCGGCACCAGCCTTCCATCTACTCCCAGGCCCAATAACTATCTTCGGTTGTCGTCCGTCACCTCTGACCGACCGCCACTCAATCGGCGAAAAACGAAGTGTACCGTGAGGCCGGCGAGAAAGCCGATTCCTAAATTCCAGTATACGCCCGCGGCCGCAGTTGCGACAACGCTCGGTAAGTCGCAGCGGTCGACGGTACTCGAGAATTTCCCGAGTTCTATCCCCACCATCAGCATCATCGCCCCCACGAGAGCTTCGGGAAACGTCGAGAAGATCGATACCATGGTAGAACCCAAAAACAGGCCCGCGAGGACTTCCACGGTTCCCTCCATGATGTTTGCGCCGCCGGTCCGAGCTCCGAAATAGTATTGACTCGCCAGGCCTCCGGCCCCGTGACACATGGGAAAGCCGCCCAACAGGGAGGAACCCAGGTTCATCAGTGCCATGTTACCCATCAGGTATCTTTCCGGCACACGGCGCTCGGGGAAATACTCGGTGAGGAGGGCGGCACAGGCGATCACCGCGTTGGTGAAGGTAAGGGGAATCTGGGCGATGCCTCCACGGTAAAAACCCTCCCAGGCCAAAGCGAGACTCGGGAATGTGATCTCGGGCGGGGTAAACTGGAAAAGTGTGCCCGGAACGGGATTCTCGGATATGGAGATCAGTAAGCCGACGATCAGGATGATTATCGCACTCGGACCTCGCCGACCGCCCCAATTTAACATGAGGATCATCGCTACGGCGGCGATTCCAATAGGAATGGAGTCGCCGGTAATCATGGTCAACCCCGTCCATCCGAGGGATATCCCTAGGGCCAGCTGAATCCCCCGTATCACAGCCGGGGGTGTGGCGGATATTAGCCTGTCCGTTTGCGGCAAGAGGCTCATGAAGAGCCAAAACAGACCCATGGACAGGGCGGTGGCGGTTATTAGATCCCCGCTCCACCCGGTCGCTATGGCCACGGCCGCTATCGCCTTCATGGGCTGTAGCGGCATGGGGGCGCGGTAAATCAACCCCGTGGCGATGTTGGATAGTCCGAAGACGAGCATGAAACTGCCCGGGTTCATATCGTTGACCACGATAAAGCCTATCGCGAGAGGGAGAAAGGTCCCGAAATCTCCCAACGCCCCGGAGAATTCCTTGAAATTAAACTCGAATTCCCCGATTCGGGGCACGGTTCCCTCCTTCAATGAGGAAGAGGTGGGCGTGGTGCCCACCTCTCGATGATGGCAAATCGAAGATCTAACAACAAACTACGCTTCCTTTGTTTCCAGTTCCTCTTCGCTTTGTTCTCCATCCCCCTCGGGTTCTTCTTCATCCTCACGGTGGGTTCCGAGGGCTTCATCGATCAATTCGATGGCTTCCTCGAGGTCGATCCCCAAAGACAGTGCCACTTCGCTGCAAAGTATCTCCCGGGTCTCGTCGAGCATCTTGCGCTCGGAGGTAGCCAAACCCCGTTCCTCGTCGCGAACGGTCAAGTTGCGAACCACTTCGGCGACCTCGAAAATATCGCCGGTCTTCACCTTCTCGGTATTGGCTCGGAATCTTCGATTCCAATTGGTCGACATTGTCGTGCTATCGTTGGAAAGAAGATCCAGACACTCTCGGACGGTATCGTCATCGACTACTCTTCGCAGTCCGACCGCCTCGGCTTCATCGACCGGAATGTAGACCTTCATTTCGCTGGCCTTGAGGCCAACTTCCAGGTATTCACTTTCTTCTCCGAGCACTTCGCGTCTTTCGATACCCTCTATGGTGCCAGATCCGTGACTAGGATAAACGACTCTATCTCCAACCCTGAACTCCAAATCGTGCCCCCCATCCTACGAGCGTGAATGAACGCGGGATACGCAATCACCATCGTTTTAAGCCCATCAATTGCAATTCATTATACCATAAGGGCCGATTTAGAGCCACATTGGCTCTGTCGTT
>CAYLPL010000060.1:0-9017 GCA_964385545.1 uncultured Clostridia bacterium
GGCCACCGCCCTGTATCGAAGTATCCACGAAAAGATCCTGGCGCTCGGGGACGGGACCATACTCTATCCCGCCCACGGGGCCGGTTCCGCCTGCGGTACCAGCATCTCCGAGCGAAACGACAGCACGCTCGGCTTGGAGAGGGCCCAAAACCCACTCTTGTCGCTTTCCGAGGAGGAGTTCGTGGCGCACAAGCTGGCTGAGAAACTCCCCATACCCCACTACTTCCGGCTTATGGAGAAATACAACCTGTTGGGTCCGCCTCCGATGACGAGTTTGCGCCGCCCGCCCGCCCTCAGCCCCGAGGCCGCGCGGGAAGCGATGGAGGAGGGGGCCTTCGTGGTGGACGTCCGCTCGCCCGCCGCCTTCGGAGGTGCCCACATTCCCGACGCGTTGAATATCTGGCGCGACGGGGTGGCCTCCTTCGCGGGATGGATGCTTCCCCCGGGCGAGGCGAAGATACTGCTGGTGGCCGACGAGGACGAGGTCTTAGATGACGTAGTCCTGTCCCTGGTTCGCTTGGGCTACGATGACATCGTCGGCTACATCGACCGGGGTACGGAGGCCTGGGCCTCGGCTGGCTTCGAGCTGGAATCCTCCGGCCTGATAACCGCATCGCGCCTGCGCGAGATGATGGAAGAGGGCGAAGTGGAGGTGCTGGACGTCCGGCGTCGAGACGAACGCGAAGAGGGTTACGTGCCCGGTTCCCGGTGGATCTTTACCGGCCTCCTCCCCGACAGGCTCGACGAGATACCGCGCGACGTGCCGGTGGCCATCGTTTGCAACGTGGGTAATCGCGCCAGTTTGGCCACCAGCCTTCTGATCCGCTCGGGTTTTGAGGAAGTCTACAACGTCCTCGGTAGCATGAGGTCGTGGGAAGCCCACGGCTACCCGAAGGAGTACGGGGACGTGGAGTAAGGTAGCCGAGCCCGAAAAGGCGTCGGTTGTGACCTCCGTCTTTGTCCCCGGGAGTCACATTCTCTGAGGTTCAACGGGGATCGCCCATCGTGGGCGATCCCTCATCTTCCTCCCTTCTCTCTCCCGGTACAAAGGCGCAGGTTCTCGACTCCGTTTTCGAGGAATTCATCGTGGTATTTGCGGACGAGATCGTAGTAGGCGAAGGCGAGTTCATCTTCGTTGCTGTAATCGATCTGTTCGCCGTATTCCTCCACGAAATCACGCCTTGCCAGCCAGAAGGGAAGTTCCTCCCACACCGTGGCCCCATCGTATTTTTCTATGCGCTCGAAGACGCCGCTTTCCTCCTCGAATTGTCTGGTATGAAAATATCTGCCCATTCCCGGAACCCACTCGATCAGGTCTTCCCCGACCCCGAATTTCCTCGCGTGGGCCATGATCTTTTGTTCCAGCTCCGCGTAGGGGCGAAGTTCCTCGGGTGGCTCCCCCGGGATGTAGGAATCGAGCATCCATCTCGCCATGTGAAGCATCTCCACCAGGTGCATGTACTCATCGTGGGACAGGTCGATTTTCACGGTCACACCTCCGAATTGTTTGCCCGGATCGCCGGAAACCGCGTGGCTTCAATTCTTCCGGCGGGGGAAAAACTTCGCCGTATTCCGGGAGTTATCCTGCGCCGCCGAATTCCGGTGCCAAAACACCCGCTCAGTGGCCTTTAGCTGCCGCGGCTGGTCTATGTGGCACCTCGTCGAAAGGAGCATCGCCGTGGAAGTGGAATCGTTTCGGGGAGGACCATGGAAAGAGGGGAATCACTTTGAACGAAAAGATCGCGGTGGATCTCATAGTAACCGGCGGCGACGTGATGAGCATGGATGGGGATAATCGCATCCTGCGTCCCGGCGCAATGGCCATTCGCGACGGGGAAATCTTGGCCGTCGGGACTCCAAAAGAAATCGCGGCGCGCTTCGTCGCCGATCGTATCATTGACGCGCGGGGGAAGTTGGCCATGCCCGGGCTGGTGGACACCTACTCCCACGCCGGGCACGGGATGATAAAGGCGATCTATCATCCGCTTCGGGGTTGGCCGAGCGGCCATCTTTACTACCACGGCACCACCGAGGACTTCTGGTATGCGGAGGGGTTGCTTTCCGCCACCGAGCGCGTTCGCTTCGGCGTCACTTCGAATATGACCACCGTCGGTGGGACCCCCGCGCGAACCGACAGTACCGTCTTCGCGCTGGCCAACGCCCGTGCCCAGGCGACGGTGGGGCTTCGCGGGAGCGTGGGGGTGGGACCGCCGGACGTCTTCGTAAAGCACATACCCGAACCCTACACCGCGACCTGGTGGGAGGAGGGGAAACCCGAAACCCGCGGGTTCACCTACAGGGACACCCTGGAGGTCAGCGAGGAGATCTTCCGGCGCGTGGACGACCTCGCCGGGGGCGGGGTGGGTTCGTTCATGGCCCTCCCCTACATCTTCGGGCGCCACCCCCGGGGGAAACGACGCAACGACCCCACCCCCACCTACTCCGACGAGGACATACCGGTATTGGTCGAAAAGGCCGAGGAGGCGGTGAACCTGGCCCGCAGGTACGGGGTCCGCGTACAGACCCACATGTTCGAGGGCACCATCGATTTCGCCCTGGAGAAGATGGGTCGGGACGAGGTGATGGAGATCCTCGGTCCCGATGTGGTGGTGGCCCACGCCAACGGCCTGCGGGAGGGGGAAATCGACCTCCTCGCCGAGGCGGGAACCCGGGTGGCTTCGGCGCCATCCATGGAGGAGAACCTGTGGTACGGCAGGTGTCCGGTGCCGGAGATGCTTCGCGCTGGCGTGAACGTATCCATAACCACCGACGGACCCGCTCCACGGATATCCCTGGATCTTTTCAAGGACATAAACCGCTCCCTATTCTTGAACTGGATGGCCTACGGGACCCAGGATGTCTATCCCGCCGGACGGGCCCTGAGGATGGTGACCATCGACGCCGCCCGGGTGATGGGCATCGATCACCTGGTCGGTTCCCTCGAGGTGGGCAAACGCGCCGACATCATACTCCTGGATATGGATCGTCCCCACCTTACACCTTCCTTCCACCTGCCGCAGCTGGTGGCATATTACGTCAACGGTAACGACGTCGACACCACCATAGTGGACGGGAAAGTCCTCATGGAGGATCGCCGGGTCTTGACGGTGGACGAAGGCGAGGTGCTGGATTTCGCCCAAGAAGAAGCGGAAAAGGCCGTTGGGCGGGTCGATATCTCGCCCTACCTCGAGCTGCCCGCGGGGTACTGGAACAGCTGGCGCCACGAGGATGCACCGCCGATGGGATAGAAGGTTACATCCGTCGAAAGAATATGCATTCCCGCCGGGGGCGGGAGAAGGGAGTGTTCGTCTTGCAACCCGACGACGATACGAGAAGGGATGGGATTCGCGAAGTCGATCTTCTGATCCTAGGCGGCCCCGTGGTGACCATGAGCGATGTTATAAAGCCGCTGATCGATCCCGGCGCCGTGGCCATATCCGGTGACAGGATAGTGGACGTGGGGGAGCGCGAAGAGGTCTCCGCGCGGGTGCGTGCCCGGTGCACCATGGAACGGGCGGGGGATATCATCATGCCCGGCATAGTGGATTCCTACGCCCACGCCGGCCACGGCATGATCAAGGGGATCCACAGCCAGCGTTTGGGCTGGCCGCCGCGCGACGTGTACTTTCACGCCACCGCGCCGCAGTGGTGGGAAGCCGACGGGGAGCTTTTGGGCCTGGAGAGGATAAAGTTCGGGGTTACGACGGCCATGTCGGTGCTTGGTGCCACGCCGCCGCGGGTGGACGACCCCGTCTATTCCGACGCGCACTGCCGCGGCATGGCCCGCACCGGGATCCGCGACGTGTTGGGGGTGGGGCCCCCGGATCCCTTCCTGCAGGCAGAGTGGACCGCCACGGACTGGAGGAGCGGGGAGCCGGTGTCAGTGGAGTACGACTACCGGCAGGCGCTGGAAACGATAGAGGAGGTCGTGGCCCGCTGGCACGGCGCCGAATCGGGCCGCATTACCACCTGCCTTTCCATACCATATCTTTGCGGGTTGAACCCCCGCTTCATGACCGGTTATCACAATTATCCCTACGATGCCGAGGATCGCGAACTCCTGGCCCGGCGGGCACGGGACGCGCGCGAGCTGGCGAACCGACTGGGGCTGATCATCCAGACCCACGGGTACCGGGGAACGCTGGAGTTCGGAGACGAGGCCCTCGGCGGGGAACTGATGGATGAGATCCTCGGGGCGGATGTGTTCTTCGCGCACGGTCACGGGTTTTCGCCGCGGGATATCGAGGTTTTGGCGCGGACCGGTGCCGGGGTATCCTGGGTTCCCGTCGGTCCGCGCGGGGTGGACTTTGGACCGCCCCCGGTGGTGGATCTTTTGCGGGCCGGGGTCGAGGTGGCCATCTGTTCCGACGGGGCGGCGCCCTTTTTCGTCTCCGACGTCTTCAGCAATATACACCGGGCTCTGTATCTCCTGTGGCAGAAGTATCACGACATGACCTACCTACCCCTGGGGAAAGCGCTGCGAATGGTGACGATCGACGGGGCGAGGCTTTTGGGAATGGAGGATGAGATCGGTTCGCTGGACGTGGGCAAAAAGGCGGACGTCATCGTCATCGACGCTCACCAGCCCCACCTGACGCCCACCGTGGCCGTCCCGCAACTACTGAGTTATTACGTTCGCGGCAACGACGTGGACACGGTGATCGTGGCCGGATGCGTACTGATGGAGGGACGCAAGGTGTCTTCCGTCGACGAGGAGGAAGTGATTGCGAGGGCTGACGAGGAAAGTCGTAGGGCACTCGGTCGAGTGGACGTGAATCCCTATCTGCAGATGCCCGAGGGCTTTTGGACCTCGTGGACATTTTAGATCATCGCGCCAGGAGATTATGAAAGCGGTGTGGCCCCGATATAGTTGTCAGGAAACGGGAGGAGGCCGGGGTTCGGGGCAAACCTTATCCTGGGCCTCCCCCGAATTCCGGGGGTGGGGTGTCCTCGGAAGACGTCGGGGTAGTATCGCGTCATTTGCCGCGGTCTTTGTGGTCTTGCGGTTTCGGGATGGTGCTCCCGAGTCCGGGTCGGAGGTCGGCCCCAAGAGTGCGGGATCATCCGCCGCGGCGAAGGGTTATGATGGTGATCTCGGGACGATTCCAAAAGCGGAAGGGCAGAGGTCCCGATGCCCCGATACCCCGGGAGACGTACATGACGGACCCATCCTCGCGATACACTCCCTCACCGTACTCGGGGAAAAAGCCCGCTCCGGGGGCGTAAAGGGTCGGAAGCAGGGGGAGGCGTATTTGTCCCCCGTGGGTGTGGCCAGCGAGGACCACCGAAGGGTGCGAACGGGCAATATCGCCAAAGATCTTCGGGTCGTGGGTCAGGACGAGGGCGAATTCGCCTTCGACATCCTCGAAGCCGGCCGCCACGTCATCGTAACCGCTGTAGGCGTCGGATATGCCAACCACCGGGAATTCAAAGTCATCGAAGCCCACTACTGCCGATTCGTTCTCCA
The DNA here is from genome assembly GCA_964385545.1 of uncultured Clostridia bacterium. Classification (GTDB taxonomy): domain Bacteria; phylum Bacillota; class Sulfobacillia; order SLMV01; family SLMV01; genus CSSED11-154. The sequence continues at coordinate 5,468 of CAYLPL010000060.1, forward strand.
GGTGTACCGCCCCCGCGTATTCCAATTCCGCGACGACGTGACGCCCTCCGGGGGGCCAGTCGTGATTTCCGAGCACCGTGATGACCGGTGCTCGCCTTCCCAGCGAGCGCACCAAATCGAGGGCCGGGGGCAGCTGTTCCAAATCGTTATCGATGAAATCCCCCGTTATGCACGCCAAATCGAAGGATCTGTCGCCCAGCGCGGCGGGAATGTCCACGGTTAGATTGTGCGGGGATCGCGAGTGCAGGTCACTAATATGCAGGATCCTCGTGCCGTCGAGGGCGGGGGGCAGGTTGGAAATACCGATTTCCAGTTCGTTGACCCGGGGCCAGTACGTGCTCGCCGCGGTGATGGCTAAAAGCATGATGAATCATACGGTGCCCGCGGTGGCGAGCGGGGAGAGCCGCGTTCTCTGGTCCCCGGTTGTGACATCCCTCATCTGGAACCCCCTTTCGGATACTCGGTCATCCATTCTGAATTTCAGGATATCTCAATCGGGAAAACTCCGACACATCTCGTGAACCTTTGAGAAAGAACAGTTCCTTCACTCTTCGAGTCGTTTCGAATCTGAGGACCGCGGGTGTTCATCCTCGCCGGCGAAGAAGGTTTCGCGTCCCCGATATCCAAATGTCCAAGCTGCAAGTATAAGATGGCGGGCCGACCCGCGCTCGCCTCTAAGAAACAGTGTTATTGCGCAGCGCCGATCAGTTCACTGACCGGTACGCATCTTCGAAAGGATTGAGAGCCGATGGAAGAGTTTCGCCCCTTCGACCTTTTCGACTTCGAGTTTTTGAGCGACCCCAACATTTCCCCGGATGGAGAGACCGTGGTTTACGTCCGGCACACCCTCTTGCCACGTGAGAATTCCTACAGGGCTGACCTGTACCTGTATCGCGACGACCGCGTAGTCCCCTTTACCGGTGGGAATTCCATGGACCTTCATCCGCGCTGGTCTCCCGACGGGAAGTGGCTGGCCTTCATATCCGATAGGCCCATCGACGGCAGGAAACTGGGCCGGCAACTTTGGGCCATGGCGACCGACGGTGGGGAGCCCAGACCCCTCACCAGGATAGAATCCGGCGTCTCGTCGTTCCGCTGGTCACCCGCGGGCGACCGGTTGGCCGTGGTATCGCGCTGCGACCCGGCCCGCGGCCTCGTCGAGGCCACAGAAGACGACGAGGACGCCGGGGCGAGCAACTCCGACGATATGTCGGCGCTCTTTTCCAGGTATAACGCCGACGTAAGACACATCACGGAGATCAAGTACAAGTTCGATGGGATGGGTTTCCTCGAGGGTAAGCGATCCCACGTCGGGGTTATACCATTTTCGCCAGAGGGGCAGATCGTGGCACCGGTTACCGTCACCTCGGGTAACTACGATCACAACTCGCCCGATTGGTCCCCGGACGGCCAGTGGCTGGCGGTGAGTGCCTGTCGCGTGGTCGAGGCGGATGCGCAGGTCTTCAGCGACATCTGGCTGTTTCCTTCCGATGGGTCCGGCGAGCCCCGGCGGGTAACCCGGGGCCTGGGTCCGGCGGAATACCCGGCCTGGTCTCCGGACGGGAATGCCATCGCCTACACGGGCCATGAGCGGAAGGTCGGTGGTGGTTACGATAATGCCGCGCTCTGGGTGGCCGAGATAGGCGATATCGAAGGCGACAAATTCGATCTGCGCGAGGTCAGCGGGGAGTTCGACGTATCCCTGACCAGTACCGCGGTGACCGACATGTGCCTCTCGAGCGCCAGTCCGCGCCTCACCTGGAGCCCGGGTGGGGATGAGATCTTCTACTTTGCCGCGGAGCGCGGAACGGTTCAACTGGTCCGGGTGGATGTGCGAACGGGTGACGTCAGCTTCGTGACCTCCGGCGACAGGGTGATCTATGATTTCCACGCCCTTCCGGGGCTAAAAAGGGCGGCATTGGCCTACGGCGACGCCGCCAATCCGGGGCGAATATCCCTTTTGGATTTGGCATCTTCGGGAGAGGAAGAACTCGCGGCCGGGACCTTCTCCGACGAGGTCCTGGACCCCGGGTCGCAACCATCACCGGAGCGCGTCGTCGTCCAAAGCAACGAGGAATTCCTGGCGAAAAGGCATGTCCATCGACCCGAAAGGTTCGTTGTGCAATGCGGAGACGAGGCACAGCCCGTTGATTGTTGGTTCATCAATCCGAAGGGTGATGAGAAGGGAGACAAGGTTCCTACGGTGCTACAGATCCACGGGGGAATTATGGGCATGTTCAACAGTTCCCTTTACTTCGAGCACCAGCTGCTGGCGGCGGCGGGCTACGGGGTATTGTTCTGCAACCCCCGGGGCAGTTCCGGTTATGGTGAGAGCTTCAAGAGCGCCGTGGACAAGGGCTGGGGTCCGGTAATCTATCCGGACCTGATGGATGTCGTCGAGGAGGCCGTCGAGCGCCTACCCATCGACCCCGATAGGTTGGGTGTCGCCGGCGGGAGTGCCGGCGGTTACATGACCAACTGGGTTATTGCCCACTCGGATCGGTTCCGGGCCGCGGTCAGTATGAGATCGGTTGCCAATAAGCACAGCATGTGGGGCACCAGCGACAATGCCTTCCTATGGGATGAACGTTACGGTGGGCGGCCATGGGAGGCCGCAGAGGAATACTTGCGGCAGTCACCGCTGACCCACATGGGTGGAGTTAACACCCCGACCCTGGTGATCCACAGCGAAGAGGACTATCGATGTCCCATCGGCCAGGGGGAGGAGCTATACATGACGCTCCGCATGCAGGGAGTCGCCACCGAGTTCGTTCGCTATCCGGGGGAGAGCCACGGGTTGTCCCGTAACGGTCGTCCCTGGCATCGGGTCCATCGGTTGGGCAAGATCCTGGATTGGTTCCAGCGGTACATGTAACGGGGACCGGATCCGCAATGCGAGAGACAAGGAGACCCGTTGGGAAGGTCATGGGCGGAGCGTTCGGGAATTCGATCGGTATAGGCCGGTTCCCATGTGAGATGCATGCTGGCGCAGAGTTCATCTAGGAGGGGAGTAGATGTGAACGAAACTACTATTACCCAGAGAACTGACAAAGTTCGAAAGGCGGCCGCCGATCAGGGTGTCGATGGTATCCTCCTCGGATTGCCGGAGAACATGTACTATTTCTCGGGATTTCGCACCATGCTCCATACCCGCCCAACCTTCGTCTTTGTATCCGCCGACGCGAAAGTGGATCCGGTGCTGATCGCCCCGACGGTGGATCGCCGGTTGATACGAGAAGGAATCTGGACGGATTGTCTCACCGAAGATGTGCGTTTTTGGGGACCGGACGCGGCGGAAGATGTGTATCCCGATCACGTCACCGCCCTGGGCGAGTTGATACGCCCGGGCTCGCGGGTCGGGATAGACGGTTTGCGATTTGACTGGGTGTCAGAGCTCGGCGAATCCCTGGGAGTCGCGTTCACGCCGGTGTCGGACGCTGTGGATGAGATTCGAAAGATCAAGGAAGAGGGTGAGATCGCACGGGTCCGCAAGGCGAATGAGTTATCCTTCGATATCCTGGATACAGTGGTGCCCGAACTGCTGTCGTCC
>CAYLPL010000061.1:0-8944 GCA_964385545.1 uncultured Clostridia bacterium
CATGACCAGCAACGGATCGGGTATGGTGGACAACCGCGGCGCCACCGCCTCGGTCAACGTTGCCAAAGCTCCGACGTGTTCCAGGGTTGCCCCGATGCCGATCATACTGGCCAAAAAGACGACTACATCCAGGTTGATGCGACGATAGGCTTCAGCCGCGGACAGAATCCCTACCCCGACCATACCCAGTGCCGCCGAGGTGAAGCCGACGGGCGCCTCCACGATCCCAGCGGCCACTACGATTACCGCCAAACCCGGAATGGCCAATAGATAAGCACGTCGTCGGAGGTCGGGGATTCCGGGAGGCTTTTCGGTTTCCTCCGCTTCTTCATCCAAAGAATCCGCTTCAACCTTCGGCCCCCTAAGCGTCCACATGACAGCGGCGGTGATAAGCGCCGCCAAACCGTGGGGAAGGAAGTCAAACATGCCGAAACCGATACCGACGTGCGAGGCACGATATGATGCGATTATCAGGTTCGGCGCACTTCCGATTAGCGTTAACATGCCCCCGATTATGCCCGCCTGGGCCAGGCGCATCCCGAAGGAACCCGGGGACACCCGTGCCCTTTCGGCCATGCGTTTGGCGGTGGGAAGGGTTACACCAAGGGCGCCGACGTTATTGATGAACGCGGACAAGAGGGCCGTGATGGCCCCCAGGCCGATTACTTGTCCCCGTACCCCAGGCATGCGCCGGGCCAACGCCATGCCCACACCGCGAAGCGCTCCCGAAGCGGTGATACCTGCCGAAACTACCAACACGGCGGCAACGGTTATCACGGCCGGATGGGAAAAGCCGCTGAAGAGTACCTCCGGCGGAGCCACGCGAGCCAGGCCCAGTAACGCTAAACCCGTCAGGGCGACCAGGTCCGGTCGGAGACGACCGGAGGCCACCGATACGAGTACTAAAGCCAAAACGATCCAAGTGAACGCTTGTGGATTCAGGGGCACACCTCCCGAAACTATAGACATCAACTAACAGAGTATTTCCCTCAGCTAGTTCTGGAACAAACCCCGGAAGCTGCCCGTTGGTACAAGTAAGCGAGATCGGAAGACTGCCATCGGAATAGATATGCTGGACGACCCTCTTCGCGGATTCATCGTTACGTGAAGCCTCAATAACGATCCCCAACCATGGAGCCAAACTGCAAACTGCACCCCGTTTTTCGGTCTCCATGGGGCATCCACTCCTCGCTAAGCCGATTACGCTACGAACTCCGTAAACGTCGGCCGTCGCGGCTGATGGTTGGGAGCATGGAACGCATCTGGGGTATTGATAAGCGTGGGATGTGGGTGGAGATTACAGTAGCTCCGCGTTTGTTTCCTGCTGGGCAGGGTAGCCCCTTAAAAAGCCATAGGGAGGTAATGACATGTCCGCATTAAAACCATATTCCCAGGTGATATCACTGGCTTCATTGCTCCTGCTAGCTGTCGCCGCGCCCGCATCGGCGGCATCCAGCTTCCCCGACGTAAACGGCCACTGGGCGGAAGGTGAAGTCGAGCATCTCGAGGATTTGGGGCTCATCAGTGGTCTGCCCGGAGGCACTTTCGGCGTGGGCAATCCGATTACGCGGGCCCAGGTGGCTCAACTGATCGCCAACGAGCAAAACCTCGCAAGCTCACCACCTTCATACCCCGACGTGCCCTCGGAGCACTGGGCGAGACACGCCATCGGCGCCGTCGAGGCAGCCGGTCTGATGTCAGGTTTCCCGGACGGCACTTTCCACCCCGATGAATACGTAACCCGCGCCCAGGCCGCCACGGTCCTGGCCAACGCGTACGGCATTTCGGCCAACCCTTCCGCGGCATCCTTCTCCGACGTAACGTCGGGGCATTGGGCATACGCCGCCGTGGAGGGCTTGGTGGACCAATTCCTGGCCGCCGGATACCCCGACGGGACCTTCCGGCCCGACGAAGATGTCACCCGAGCCGAGTTCTCAGCATTTCTCGCCCGCGTGTTGCAGCCGAGCTTCACAGTCCCCCTGCAAATCCTATCCATGACTCAGGATGTGATAGCCGCACTGGATGCGGAAGACATGCAGGTTTTCAGTGAGTTTGTACATCCCGTCCAGGGTGTGCGCTTCTCGCCCTACAGCTACGTGGATTCGAGCCATCAGCTATTCTCAGCGACATCGGCAGAAACACTGCTCGCCGATACCACCGTCTACAACTGGGGCACCGAAGACGGGACCGGAGATCCCATCATGAAAACGCCCCAGGAGTACTTCGATCGATACGTGATGGACAAAGACTACACCAACCCCGATGACATACAATACGACAATGTGGTTCAGCGAGGATCAATGCTGGTCAACATTGCGGATTTTTACCCGGATACCGTCTTCACCGAGTATTACGTTGAGGGAACTGCCCAGTACGCAGGAATGGACTGGGGCAGTCTCTACGTGGTCTTTGAAGAGGATGGCGGGGACTGGTACGTGGTGGGCATCGTACACGGCGAATGGACCACGTAACCGTGTGATGGGACGCACTCCGGCCACATGGTCAGTTTCGGGAAACCCGCGGCACGGTGGTCTTCCAACCACGCCCAAAAGGATTCCGGGAATAGGAGCACGGGTCGCTGTAACGATTAGGCTCTCCATAGCCACGCCCGCTACTCGGTGGCATGGACCGGGGCATTCTGAAGGCATGGGCAAACGTTAGTGGGAACGACCGGGCTCGGCTCCAACGAGGTCAATTCACCGATCCCCGATCGATTAGAGGAGTCAGTGAACTTACTCAAGGGGCTACTGCCGAAAAGGACGACCATCGCACATGGCTGAGCCAAGCTGCACCGGCGGTGCCTTCACCCACCTTAGGGATGGGCCAAAGCTCCCATCAGGACTTTCTCAACCTCCCGCGCCGTTCGACCGTCCTCGTCGTCCTCCGCCCGATAGGAGACCACCGACAGGGCCTTTACCCGCGGAAAGGTCAACATCTCCTTCAGTAGTTGCCCGAGATGCTCCCCGGAAATGCCTTCCGGGGTGGGAAGCCCGGCTGCCGGGGCCAGGTTCGGATCCAAGATATCCAGATCGACGTGAATGTAGATGGAATCCTCGCGGGCAACCAAGGGTTCCAGGATGCGGGATGCCGCGTCGCGGGAATCTTCCAGGTCCCCCGTGGTAAGGGTGACGATGCCGTCGGCACGAAGGGCCCGCGCTTCTTTGGGGTCCGTGTCCCGCAATCCCGCCATCACGATATCCGGTGCCTGCAATGGATAGCGAAGACCTGCCCGCAGGCGATGAGTAGGCAAGGCCTTACCCGCTGCCACTGCCATCGGCATACCTCCAAGCATACCGCTGGGGCTGGAGTCAGGGGTGTTATAGTCGGCGTGAGCATCTAGGAAGGCGATGCCAACCCTGCGTGGCCACGCTCCCTTTACGGGGGCCTGAAGACCGCCCAACATACCCAGCAGGGCGTTGCAGTCGGCAAGCAGGCCTAGGATAAGCGCCTCGGGATCACTCCGTCGCACATCCACCACCACGTCGCGGAGCGCTCCTCCGGCCCCAGCCACCAGCTCCCAGCCTCCGCGGACCAGAACCTCCCCGGGGAACTTGACGTCCCTCGGCTCCCCAACCAGGTAACCCAACCCGCGTAGACTAGTGAGCAGTCCCCTCTCCAGAAGACGGGGCGGTCCTGTCCCACCGCCTCGTCCCCGTCCAGCCGTAGTATACGAGTGAGTAATCGGAATAATTCTCATGGATTCCTCCCGTCGGGCAACTTTCGCATCGGTAAGTTTTCGCGCGGGTGCGGCCACCCTGCAAGGCTTTATCTGGGCACGCGAGGGTAAAACCGTCGTTGCCTCGATCTGCACGACCACCGTTGCGCTATAGCCGTAGCGCTGCCAACGGCCATGATCTCCCTTGATTAGCCATACGCCCTATCCGGGCAATTATCTACTAGGAAGCAGGGCAGTCCGACTAAAGCGGTACGGCGCCGATCGGCGAAATTATCGGAGAAGCCCGCGCTGACAGTGGATGCTTTGGCTCTTCGCGAGACCAACTCCAGACCCGATGCTTAACTGCCCGGATCGCCGCCCTGAAACCGCGGGAAACCGTCTTCTCAACGGACAAATGGAGCATCCCGCCCCATTCCGATCCCAGCATCAATTCCTCGTCCAATCGGACTAATCCTTCAGGCGTCGAGTGGTTGGCACGTCACGCCCTAGGGCACTGGCAGCCTCGTTTCCCCGATAATCATCGCGTGGCTATTCGTTTGCCACGCCGCCCGCGAAAGTGCGGCTTACACCGCGGTAACATCCGCCACAAACCCAAACCCCTGCTGGGCCCCGCGACACAACGTAATACTAATCCCGGGAACCTATAGTGCTGTTACCCGGATGGTGACACGTCCCCCCCTCGCACTAGGTAGGACCGAAGTTTTGGCCAAGATGATAGCTGGCACCGCCAGAGCAGATCTTGCGTGCATGTGCGCCCGACGCCTACAGTAACGGGACCCGCCGAGAAATGTTTCGCGAGTAATGCAACACTAAGAGGTGGCGATCTCTCCTTCGGAATCCCAGCAGCAAGGAGCAAGTCCCTTCGATAGAATGATTCAGAGTCTTGGGACGGGAAAACCACGGTATCGGAGCGGAGTTCTACCGTCACGATATCCGAATGCGAGTGGGACTACCGAGGGATGCTGCCGAGGAAGCCCCGGATTGTGGAAGGGGCGGGATGCCGTCGACGCTCTCGAGTAAGGCACTGATTGCGCCGGACCATATCTCGCACGCGACGAACCCGCATCCTAACCCGTTTTCGTCGCGAAGGGTCATTCCCCTGAATCCTTTAGGACTCCGACAACCGAAAAGCGCCCGAGCAAATCTGTACCATGGGGTGCCCGGGGCATGGCATCAGTGAGGTCGCCACCTGCTCGATGGCTAACGTGATGGACTCCATTCTTCCAGTGAAAGCTATCCCCGACATCGTAGACGCGGCCGTTCACGGCCACGTAGGTAGGACGACCTTCACTTCCATCACATCGAGCGAGATCATCCCGACTGAATACCTCCAACTGAATCACCTTCCGCCTCGGGAGGGATGCTGATTTCGGCATCCCTCCCGGCCCCTGGTTTACTAGCTGAGGAACTTGCTGGCGAAAGGCGATGTTTCGCCCGTGCGAAGATAGTGACCCGAGGGCCCCTCGCCCAGGAATTCGGAGAACCACGCCTCGTGCTGCACTTCTTCGTGAAGAATGGCGAGGGCCAGATCATAGGTTCGATGGTCCTTGCCAGCCGTCAGGTTGCATATGTGGCTATACCCTCGAACGGCACAACGCTCGGCCTCCACCAGGACTTTAAGGATGGCCTCAACGTCGTTGGGGTCTTCCGGCAGGTTGGCGGGAGGACAGGCAGACATGTCGTGGAATTCTTTCATGTCGTCGGGCAACTTGCCCCCGAGCTCGTAGATGCGCGGCACCAGGGCCTCGAAGTGATTGCGATCTTCAATCCTGGCCGCTTCCGCGATGGCCTTGATTCCCTCGCCCTCTAGGCCGATCAAGTTAACCCTCAGGATAGTGTAGTAATAAAAGGTGGTCAGTTCCGCCGCTGCATTCGTGACGAGCAGCTGCAACAATTCGTCAACGTCAATACCGGCCTTTTCTACCATTTCCCTAGCTACTTTAGCCATTTCGTTTCCCTCCTGATTCGATGTAGGTGTGGTGGAAAAAAGAGCATCTCGTCGTGCCCATCGCCCAACGCGAATAAGCCAATACTATAATCTCCCCGCCGCCTTCTGGGGTACCGTTCACAACCGGCACTTCCCCAGGCCGACAACCCGTCCACACCTCATAATCATTCTTATCCGAAACGGCGTGAATTATTCCTTTCCAATAGTGATCCGTCTCTTCGAAAGAACTGCTTTTGACAACACACCGCGGGCGATAACGTCAAGGAAACGGGTATTTGGTGCCAGCAACTAAACATGGCGACTTTGGCCATGGGACAATACGGGGGCCATCAAACCGGAGTACATATCGCCAAAGCCTTCGACGACCAGATGTCCTTCGCGTACCCCCCGCACAATCGCGATCCTGGTCGCGGCGCCCCTTGACCGAAGATGCCGTTTGCAACCACTTCTCCTTCTATCGCCTGCGTTAACGGACATCCGGATCTTCGATCGGTTCTCATGTATTGGCCCTATCCGTACTACTGTCACAGGCAGCCGCGGTTGCAGCGAAAGCCTACGATCGTTTCCACCCAAATCATTTTGCCCTTCCCTACGGTCTCGGATCAGTTTAGTTGTCGCTGAGCAGGGTAATCACCATCATAAGGACGGCAAAACCGATTTCTCCACTACCGAACCCCGACCATTTGCGGGCACGAGGCCACAAGGAAATGAGACTTTGGGAGGATTGACCCCAGTTGGTTCCCGGCAGACACATCGTGATACTTATGATCATCATCATGGTTTTCCCGTTCGTCTTCGCGGATGTGGAGTCCGCGGATGCCCCCACGGATCCCCGGATGAAACCGATGACCAATTCCGCAGACAGGTCCGGGATCACCGTCGAGGATGATCCCGTCATCCGCATGTTGGGAATGCGTTTCGAGGAGGTCGAACGCACGCTCGGGCAGCCGGACGATGAGGGTTACGAAGAAGCGGTATTCGGACCGCACAACTATTTGCATTATCGCACAAAAGAGGGCGATATCAGGTTCGCGTCTCCCGCATCCGTCGAGGATCCCATCGTGAACAGCATAATAATGGGTTCCGGAGGGGAGATTGGCGGGGTAAGAGTCGGCATGACCTTCGAGGAAATCGTATCGCGTTGGGGTCCCCCAACCTCTGATCCCCAGCTGGGAATGAATGACACCTATTACATGGATTATTTCTTCGGTGAGACGGAATCCGGAGCTCCCGACATAGTCATCAGTTTCTCTGCCAAATGCCGCAGCTGCCCGACTCAAGATGTCTTCATCAAGCGGGAGGATCCCGCCAATTATCAGGTTGGTTCCGCTCCTTGATTCCTTGCCCTTAAAGAATCGACGACGGGAATTGACCATCGTTCACATTTTTTGATGTTACATGGATCGATTAGGAAAGGGGAGGTTCCGATGGGAATTCTGACTTGGGTGATCGTGGGAGGCATTGCTGGCTGGTTGGCCGGACTGGTTATGGAGGGACAGGGTTTCGGGCTGGTTGGTAATATAGTGGTGGGTGTGATCGGCGCTCTTTTGGGCGGCTGGCTTGCGGGGAGTTTTTTGAACATTCCCGATCCAATCAGCGGATTCAACGCAACCACGATCGTGGTTGCATTGGCCGGCGCGGTGATCGTGCTCTTTCTCGCGAGGCTGTTGCGGATTGGGTAGATACCCGGCCAGCTTCTCTTGAGGTGGCGGGAAAGCATCGGCGCATCATCCTTTCCCGTTTGGGCGAGATCTATCGATTCGATGCAAAAGGACCTCTGCCCTACCAACCACGCCTTATAGGTTTCGCGGCACGGAGTACTACCCCATCTTTTGGGGCTTGCTCCGTTCCGGTTAAGCCAGATCTCAGGCGATCGCATCCGTCGGCATGCCCTTCTAGGGATTAGCGCGAAGGGCATGCCGACGAAGACATCGATTACGGGCCGTAGTCGGTGAAATACGCAAGCAGTGGAGGTTGCATGTACCAAAAACGCAGCTAGATCCGTTTGAGATATGTCTTTTCGGGAAGTATACTCGCTAAGAGCAACTCCAGGAGAGGAGGTTATCGCAAATGGCCGAAAGAGTCGATGCCGAGATCGCCCATGCCTTTGGTCGCACCTTCGTAAAGGGGAATATTCCGGAAATCAACTCGGTTCGGTGTATGGGCTGTCGTCAATGCGTCAACCTGTGCAAGAAGCTAGGTCCCAATGTCTTGGACATCGTAGACGGCATCGCCAAGCCCGTCCGGCCGGATGACTGCATCGGCGATGGTGCCTGCATGTTAGCCTGTCCCACCAAGGCTATCTTCCTGATGAGTCGATATGATCCCTCATCGCCCCCGGATCCCATCTAATCCCTCGCGTGAGAATTCGCAAAGCCTGTCATCGCTTCTCTATGAATCAGTAAAGCGGGTGAACTGCCGAAATCGGGCGCCCGAAGAGTTGCAGACAGCAATGTCTCCAGTAGGCGCCCGATTCCATGTGAGGTGTCTCGCTGCATATCAAGCACAAGCGGTCTTCAACCCAACCCCGAAGCAATCGCGGCTCCCTGGAGTTTGGTACGAACCGGCCCAACGGCCCCTGGGCCAGCCTTGGGGAGACCATTGGGGAACGCCTTTGGGGCATGATGCTTGTGCGAGGCATGCCCTCTAGGTCTACGTGTTGGTAAACCGGAAATCGCGGAGCCGGCTTGTGGCACGATGACAAGCGCCCTATTGGGACCACTAGTACTTTTCCTCCACCGGATTGGTAACGCAGGGTGCTGAACCCTCCTCATTCGTTTGCCTTCCGTCACCTCTTTCGGCCCTGCGCTGAAACCCAAGGCTTTGGGGGGTTCGCCGGATTGGGTCCATGCCGCTCAGCAACCGTGCCGGTAAGTCCGCGGACCTGGCCATGACACGCTCGTCCGGCTCGTACGGCCGCGGCGAAACCGTATCGATCGCCCGGGCAAAGGATACGAAGGATACGAGCATTGCCAAGACCAATGAGCTCGTTTCCGACCGTTGATCCATTCCTATTCCCACCGGTACCATTTGCCGTACTCTTTCCAATTGCGGACTATCCGACCGGCAACGAACGACCAAACCCTTTCTTCCCCGGTCAGCCAATTCTGATCGAACCGAGTTAGACCGAAACCGGGTCGCAATCCGGATGTATCATTCACCAGAGTGTTTAGTACACCTAACCGATTAAGCGGCGTCCCGAATCGACCGCGCGAGAATGGCCAGATGGGGTAAACCTTGCGCGCGGTCTTACGCCGAAATGGGCGATCGCTACCACGACAATTTCCCCGGGAACGAATCCATAGAGTCCCAAACATAGG
>CAYLPL010000062.1:0-8768 GCA_964385545.1 uncultured Clostridia bacterium
CGCGAGGGCGGACGTACCGTCGGCGCCGGCGTAGTCGCTTCTATAGTGGAATAACGAGGCGCATATAGTTTTGACAGTGGCGCCGTCGTGTGATAATGTCTATCGGTCTAACTATAGAGGTTTCGTTCGGGCGATCGTCACGATCGCCCGGTGCGTCCAAAAGCAAAGGGAGGAGTCGGTGCTATGCGGGTAATAATCAGCCTTGAGTGCACCGAGTGCAAGGAAAGAAACTACAGTACCACCAAGAACCGGCGGAATACGGGTGACCGGCTCGAGCTTATGAAGTATTGTAGTCGTTGCGGAAAGCATACGGTGCATCGCGAAACGCGCTGAGCTGCATCTTGTCTCAACCGCAGGTGGGTAGTATTATGAAGGTTGGCGATATTGGAGTGTGCGCAGGCCCGTAGCTCTAACTGGCAGAGCAGCGGACTCCAAATCCGCGGGTTGGGGGTTCGAATCCCTCCGGGCCTGCCATTTTTCTTTGCGCCCTCCGTAAATAAGCTGACCGTAAGTACTGTGTCAGCCCGTGGGAGTGAGCTCCTTGACTCTATTCAGGAGAATTGGCAAATTTCTTCGCGATGTGCGCGCCGAGCTCCGTAAGGTAGTCTGGCCCGGCCGTCGCCAAACCACCGTGTACACTGCCGTAGTGTTGGTGTCGGTTGGTATTGTGGCCGGGATCATATGGGTTGCGGATACCGGCTTCGGTGGGATAATCAGGTTCATTATCGCGCAATGAGGAGGTGAGAGATTTCCCCGATCGGGGGAATCTCGGTGGAATGACTGCATCCGGTGAAAATGCGGAAACGTCCGAGCCCCGTAAAGAGCGGGAACCGGGTGAGTGGTATGTCATCCACACTTACTCCGGGCAGGAAAACTCCGTCAGGGAACGCCTCCTGAAGCGAGTCGAATCGATGGGACTAGACGATCAGATTTACGACGTCCTCGTTCCCACCGACGAGCGCATTCAGGTCAAGGACGGGAAACGAACCACCGTCGAAGAACGAGTGTTTCCCGGTTATGCGTTGGTTCGCATGAGGATGACCGAGGAATCCTGGCACGCGGTTCGCTATACTCCGGGGGTTACCGGTTTCGTGAGCTCGGGAACCACGCCCGTTCCTCTCGAGGACGCGGAAGTCGAGGCCATACAAAACCGGATGGCGGAGGAAAAACCGCGACCGAAGATTGATCTTGAAATTGGAGAGAACATCAGGGTTGTATCCGGTCCCTTCGATGGATTCATGGGTACCGTCAACGAAATAGATGCACGCCAGGGTAAGGTCCACGTGATGGTTAATATGTTTGGTCGCGAGACACCGGTGGAACTGGATTTTACCCAGGTAGAAAAGGTTTGATCGGCGGCGAGACCGCGCGGGGAGGATTGGGACGACTATGGCCAAGCGAGTAGAAGCGATAATAAAACTTCAGATTCCGGCGGGTAAGGCCACTCCAGCACCCCCGGTGGGACCGGCACTGGGTCAGCACGGCGTGGATATCATGTCGTTCGTCAAGGAGTTTAATGCCAGGACTGCGGACCAGGCCGGGACGATAATACCGGTGGAGCTGACCGTATACGCTGATCGCTCCTTCGAATTCATCACCAAGACGCCCCCGGCAGCGGTTTTGTTGCTCGAGGCGGCGGGAGTCGAAAAGGGAGCCAGTAACTCCAAGGAGGAAGTGGCCGGTAGCGTGACTCAAGATCAGTTACGCGAGATCGCCGAGACTAAGATGGAAGATCTCAATGCTGCTTCAGTGGAGGCGGCCATGCGCGTGATTGCCGGTACCGCCCGCAGTATGGGGATTATCGTAGAGCGATAGGTTTCGAGTGGGAGGATAACATCCGTCGGCACCACGGGGAGGATTGAGAGCAGCATGGCATCACGGAGCAAGACCTATGAAGAAGCCCGCAAGAAGATAGACAGGGAGCGTCTTTATTCGCCCGACGAGGCCGTACGCCTTGTGAAGGAAACGGCGCGCGCAAAATTCGACGAAAGTGTCGAATGCCATATCCGCCTCGGGGTTGATCCTCGCCACGCGGATCAGGTGGTTCGCGGTTCTACCGTTTTGCCCCACGGCACCGGGAGGGAAGTCAGGGTGGTCGTCTTCGCGCAGGGTGACAAAGCCGAAGAGGCCAGAGAAGCTGGCGCCGACGAGGTGGGCGGCGAAGAACTGGCCGAGAAGATTGAAGGGGGCTGGCTCGACTTTGATGTGGCAGTAGCCTCTCCCGATATGATGTCGGTGGTAGGTCGCCTGGGGAGGATTCTCGGTCCCCGGGGTATGATGCCAAACCCGAAATCGGGTACGGTTACCTCGGATGTTGGCCAGGCCGTGCGGGAGACCAAAGCTGGCAAGGTGGAGTATCGCACCGACAGACAGGGTAACGTGCACGTTCCAATCGGCAAGGTTTCCTTCGAGGAAGAAAAGCTCCTGGAGAATCTCCTCGCCCTTACCGATACCCTGCAGAAGGCGAGACCCCCGGGGGCAAAGGGCCGCTACTTTCTGAGAGTGACCCTGGCCAGCACCATGGGGCCCGGGATCAAGGTGAATCCCCAGGAGGCCGTACCCGGTCTCTGAGGTTCAACATAATACTGCCCTGCCACAGACAGTAGGTACCGAAGGTATAATGACGAGCGATCGTCGCCTACCGAGGCAGTCGGTCACGATCTCCGGATGTTCTTCATTCGAGATGGAGTCATCGCGCCCGCTGCCCAAGCAGCGGGCTTTCGGTTCAGCAGGGCCGGGAAACGGAGGTGAGGCAAAAGAACATGGTTCGACCGGAAAAGGTACGAGAAGTAGAACTCCTTACTGAAAAGTTGTCCCAGGCGACTGCCGTGGTCTTCGTGGATTTCCGCGGGTTAAACGTCGCTCAGGCACAGCAGTTACGTAACCGGTTCAGAGACGCGCAAGTAGAGTATCGCGTCGTGAAGAATACCCTTTTGGGTTTCGCGGCCGAGGCGGCTGGTTTGGAGGGACTGGATGGCATACTCGAAGGTCCGACCGCCATCGCATTATCCTACGACGACGTCACGGCCCCGGCATCGGAGATCAAGGAGTTTTCCACCGAGACGGGTTTGTTGAACGTCAAGGGAGGCGTACTCGAAGGGGCATTTATCGATCCCGATGAGGTTAAGCGTCTCGCAGACTTGCCGTCCCGTGAAGAATTGCTCGCGCAGGTTGCACGTTGTTTCGCCGCCCCGATGGTTCGTTTCGCAAGCGTCGCTCAGGCGCCGATGCGCGATCTGACCTACGTCGTTGCCGAAATAGAAAGGCAAAGGGTCGGATAGTTCACGGCCGATTCACATAATGAAAGGGAGAGTGAATTCGAATGGCTTCTAAAGTAGAGCAGGTTCTCGAAATAGTTCGAGATATGAAGGTAACCGAATTGTCGGAGCTGGTGTCCGCTTTCGAGGAGGAATTCGGAGTCTCTGCAGCAGCCCCCGTAGCTGCCGTTGCTGGTGCCGGAGCGGTCGAAGCGGGAGCCGCGGAAGCGGAAGAGGAACAGACCGAGTTCGACGTAGTACTCACTAGTGCCGGGGATAAGAAGATACCCGTCATCAAGGTGGTACGCGAAATCACCGGGTTGGGGCTAAAAGAGGCGAAGGCATTGGTTGATGACGCCGGCGAAGATGGAAGTCCGGTTAAAGAAGGCGTCTCCAGTGATGAAGCCGAGGATCTTAAGAGGCAGCTCGAAGAGGTCGGTGCCAGCGTAGAGATTCGCTAGATGACGGATCAACGGGTTATGATGATTTCGATATAGATGCGACGAACCGGTCCCGGTTTGACCGGGACCGGTTCGTTCCTTGACCTGATGCGTTAGCTATGCTAGAATTTTGGTTTGCTATTGGATATGTATGTCGGAGTGCCATATTGTTTGACGGGGACTCGATCGAAGGACGGAATCTCGATGTGCCCATATCAAAAGTCGTACTTACCCGGGAGAGCGCAATACGATGTTCTAGGGTAGAGCAAACGCTTTTTTATTTCGACAACTTTTAGGACGTAGGCAAAGCCGAAAAGGAGTGAAAGCTGCATGCCCCAGCCGCATCAGGTCGGCGTCAATACAAGGCGGTCCTACTCCCGACTCGACGAACCCATGGAGATGCCGGATTTGGTAGAACTCCAGCTCAAATCCTATGATTGGTTCGTTAACACGGGTCTGAGGGAAATCTTCGACGACGTCTCACCCATCGAAGACTTCACCGGCAATTTGGTCCTGGAATTCGGGGACTATTCCCTGGGCGAACCCAAGTACGACGTCGACCAGTGCAAGGAGCGCGACGTTACCTACGCAGCGCCACTGCGCGTCCGAGCGCGCCTCATCAACAAAGAGACTCGAGAAATAAAAGAGCAGGAAGTATTCATGGGAGACTTACCCCTCATGACGAATCGGGGAACCTTCATCATTAATGGAGCCGAGCGCGTCGTGGTGAGTCAGCTGATCAGATCTCCCGGGGTTTACTATTTTAAAGAACTCGATAATTCGGGGCGTACCGTTTATACGGCGAAATTCATCCCGAATCGCGGTGCCTGGCTCGAGATGGACTGCACCGCTGCTCGCGTATTGCGCGTTAGGATCGACCGTAACCGCAAGATTCCCGTTACGGTTTTGGTTAGAGCTCTCGGTAATCCCGACGACGCCGACGTAATGAATATCCTCGGTGACACAGAGGTGGTGCACAATACCCTCGAGAAGGATTCCACCGAGAATCAGGAGGAAGCGCTCCTCGAGATATACAAGCGATTGCGACCGGGAGAGCCCCCGACGGAACAGAATGCCCGGGATCTTCTGGAAAGTATGCTGTTCGATCCTCAGAGGTATGATTTGGCCGCCGTGGGACGCTACAAACTCAATAGGAAGCTAAGCATTCGCCACCGTATTGCCGATCGTATCGCGGTTGAAAGGATTGCCGACCCCGAGACGGGAGAGGTGATGGTCTCCGCCGGTGAGCGGATTAGCCGAAGACAGGCTGGAGAAATTGTCAAATCTGGCGTCAGTCGCGCGGTCGTCGAGGATGACGAGGGTAACCCTGTAGTCGTCTACGGAAACGGGAGTCCGTCCATGGAAACCCGAAGTCTCGTTCCCGACGATGTGTTCGCATCGCTGAACTATTTGGTTACTTTGTTTAGCGGGATCGGGTTCGTCGATGATCAGGACCACCTGGGTAACCGCCGTTTGCGCACGGTGGGCGAGCTTTTGCAGAATCAATTCCGCACGGGCCTCGTTCGAATGGAGCGCGTGGTAAGGGAACGAATGACCATCCAGGATGCCGACGTGGTTACCCCTCAGGATTTGGTCAACATTCGGCCCGTGGTGGCTTCCATAAAGGAGTTTTTCGGATCAAGCCAGTTGTCGCAGTTCATGGATCAGACCAATCCGCTGTCCGAGGTTACTCACAAGCGACGCCTGAGTGCCCTGGGACCGGGAGGCCTGACTCGAGATCGGGCAGGCTTCGACGTCAGGGATGTGCATCACTCTCACTACGGTCGCATGTGTCCCATCGAAACCCCGGAAGGTCCAAACATCGGGGTCATAAGCAACCTCAGCACCTACGCCCGCGTGAACGAGTACGGATTCATGGAAACGCCCTACCGTCGCGTCGAGGACGGGAGAGTAACCGACGACATTTACTATTTGACGGCGGACGAGGAAGATGAGTCCGTGGTCGCGGAAGCAAATAGCGGTCGGGACGAGGAAGGGTTGTTGGAGGAGCGTGTGACGGTGCGTTACCAGGGAGATGTTCGCGTCGTACCTCGAGAAGAGGTCGATTACATTGATGTGTCTCCCAAGCAGGTAGTCAGTGTCGCCACCGCCCTTATACCGTTTTTGGAGACCGATGATCCCAGTAGGGCGCTGATGGGTGCAAACATGCAGCGGCAGGCGGTACCCCTGGTGAACCCCGAAGCTCCGTTAGTGGGTACCGGTGTTGAAACTCGGGTTGCCCGGGATTCCGGAGTCATGACCATCGCCAGGGCCGCGGGCGAAGTGGAAAGCGCCACCGCGGATAGAATTGTCATCCAGCGGGATGACGGAGGACGTGACGAATACAGATTGGAGAAGTTCGAGCGTTCCAACCAGGGTACCTGTTTCAATCAGCGCGTCAGAGTGCGCCGGGGAGATCGGGTCGAGAAGGGAGACCTCTTGGCCGACGGTCCCTCTACCGACGACGGTGAACTGGCCCTCGGGCGGAATGTGCTGGTGGCCTTTATGTCCTGGGAGGGCTATAACTACGAAGATGCCATCCTGGTCAGCGAACGCCTGGTTAAAGACGATGTCTACAGTTCCATACACATCGAAGAACACGAGGCGGAGGCCCGGGACACCAAGCTGGGCCCCGAAGAGATCACCCGCGACATTCCCAACGTCGGTGAAGATGTGCTGGCGGACCTGGACGAAACCGGCGTTATACGAGTGGGAGCCGAGGTTAGTTCCGGCGATATCCTCGTCGGTAAAGTTACTCCCAAAGGAGAAACTGAACTCACCGCCGAAGAGAGGTTGCTCCGCGCCATATTCGGCGAGAAGGCCCGAGAGGTCAGGGACACTTCGCTCAAGGTTCCCCACGGGGAAAGCGGTGTAGTGGTAGACGTCAAGGTTTTCTCCCGGGACAGCGGCGACGAGCTTCCCCCAGGTGTAAACCGCCTCGTTCGAGTTTATGTGGCGGAACGACGCAAGATATCGGAAGGGGATAAGATGGCGGGACGCCACGGGAACAAGGGCGTTATTGCCACGATAGTTCCCGAAGAAGACATGCCATTCCTTCCGGATGGCAGGCCAGTTGACATTGTCCTGAATCCCCTGGGTGTGCCTTCCCGAATGACCATCGGGCAGATTTTGGAAAACCACCTCGGCTGGGCGGCCCATACCCTCGGATGGAAGGTAGCCAGCCCCGTCTTCGACGGTGCCGGAGAAGATGACATCATAAGTGCCCGGCTGGAGGCCAATCTTCCCGAAAGCGGTAAGGTCGAGTTGCGTGACGGTCGCACCGGCCAGCCCTTCGACAATCCCATTACCGTCGGATACATCTACATGCTGAAATTGCACCACCTGGTGGATGACAAGATACACGCTCGCTCGACGGGTCCCTATTCCTTGGTAACCCAGCAACCCCTCGGCGGCAAGGCGCAAATGGGTGGTCAGAGATTCGGTGAAATGGAAGTTTGGGCCCTCGAAGCTTACGGGGCTGCCTACAGTCTCCAGGAGATGCTCACCGTCAAATCCGACGACACGCAGGGTCGCGTAAAGACATACGAAGCGATCGTGAAAGGAGACACGGTTCCCGAGCCCGGAGTGCCCGAGTCGTTTAAGGTGTTGGTCAAGGAAATGCAAAGTCTTGGCCTCAACGTCGAGATTCTATCGGATGAGGAAGTCGAAGATGCCGGTGTACTTCCCGAGGAAGAGGAAGACATCGAGGGTCTCGCGAGAGAACTGGATCTCGATACTGGCGAAGAAGATGAGCTCGACGAGCGACGCGAAGTAGGATCCGGGGGTGACGAATGATGGTCGCCGTAAAAGATCTCCGCGAGAACCACGAGGGCGAATCGACCTACGAAGTGAATCAGTTCGATTCCCTGAGGGTTAGCCTGGCTTCGCCGGAGCGCATACGTGCCTGGTCGCATGGTGAAGTTAAAAAGCCCGAAACCATCAATTATCGCACGCTCAAACCAGAACGCGATGGTTTGTTCTGCGAGAAGATTTTCGGTCCCACCAAAGACTGGGAATGTCGCTGCGGTAAATACAAGAGAATTCGCTACAAGGGAATCGTTTGCGAGCGTTGCGGTGTGGAAGTAACCCTGTCCAAGGTTCGCCGCGAGCGCATGGGACACATCGAATTGGCCGCTCCCGTATCCCACATCTGGTACTTCAAGGGAATCCCGAGCAGGCTGGGTCTTTTGTTGGATATGTCACCGCGTGATTTGGAGAAGGTGCTGTATTTCGCTGCCTACGTGGTCGTAGATCCCGGCGAAACCAGCCTGTTGGATCGACAGATACTGTCCGAAAGCGAGTATCGCGACGCACGGGACAAATTCGGTGAGCAATTCCAAGCCGGTATGGGGGCCGAGGCTGTCAAGACCTTGCTTTCACATGTGGACCTGGACGAGATGTCCCGGGACCTTCGGGAAGAAATTAAGGAGGCCTCGAGCCAGAAACGAGTGCGTTCCGTCCGCCGACTTGAAGTAGTGGAGGCATTCCGGCGTTCCGGTAATCACCCTTCGTGGATGATTCTCGAGGTGGTGCCGGTCATCCCTCCCGAGCTTAGACCGATGGTGCAGTTGGATGGTGGGCGTTTCGCCACGTCGGATCTTAACGATTTGTACCGGCGAGTTATCAATCGCAACAACCGCCTCAAGCGGTTACTCGATCTCGGTGCGCCCGACATAATCGTACGCAACGAGAAGCGCATGTTGCAGGAAGCCGTCGACGCCCTGATCGATAATGGACGCCGAGGTCGGCCGGTTACGGGGCCCGGCAATAGGCCGCTTAAGAGTCTGAGTGACTTGCTCAAGGGTAAGCAGGGTCGATTCCGTCAGAACCTTCTCGGTAAGAGGGTCGACTACTCCGGGCGTTCCGTCATCGTGGTTGGGCCGGAGCTGAAGCTTAACCAGTGCGGTTTGCCCAAGGAGATGGCACTGGAGCTATTCAAACCCTTCGTGATGAAAGAGCTGGTTGCCCGCGAGCTTACGCAGAACATCAAGAGTGCTAAGCGTATGGTGGATCGCGGTCGCGACGAAGTGTGGGATGTACTGGCGGACGTAATACGGGAACACCCCGTGAT
>CAYLPL010000063.1:0-8703 GCA_964385545.1 uncultured Clostridia bacterium
ATCCGCTCACGGTCGAATATACCGCCCGAGACTACGAGGAAGCCTATACCGTGGCCCGGGCACTCATCATCCTGGGGAGTACCTAGGCTGCGGCTGGAGGGAGTAATGGGAGTGTCTCGCAGAAAGACGAAGATTGTAGCCACACTGGGTCCCGCTTGCAGTGACCCGCGGATGCTCGAAGAAATGTATCGATCGGGAGTCGACGTCGCCCGAATCAATATGTCCCACGGCTCCGACGATCAACACCGTGAGGCGGTGTTTTCGGTTCTGCGGGTAAGGGAGTCGGAGTTGCCCGGGCGCCCCCTGGCGCTCATGTTGGATACCCGCGGTCCCGAATTGCGGATCATCGGTCTCGATGAACCCCTGGATCTGGTGGCCGGGAGTCGGATCAAAGTGGCCGGCCGCAGTGATCCGGCGAGGGAGGATACCCAGGGGGATCCCTCGATTCGGGCGAACGTCCCGCACCTCGTGCCCAGGGTGCCACCCGGATCAAAGATGCTCATCGACGACGGCCGGGTCGAGCTGGAAATCGAGGGGGAAGAGGACGGCTGGTTGATCGCTCGGAATCGCAATGCGGCCAGAATCCTACCCGGAAAAGGCGTCGCCTTCCCCGGGGTGAGCCTCAGCCTGCCTTTCCTATCGGATGAGGACGTGGCCGATATGGAGCTTGCGGTAGAGGTGGACGCCGACTGGATCGCCCTCTCGTTCGTCCAGGAGCCCGCGAATATCCTGCAGGTGCGCGATTATCTGGGCGACGATGCCCCCGGGTTGATCGCGAAGATAGAAACGCTTGTCGGTTACGAGAACCTGGACGGGATACTGCAGGTTGTGGACGGTATCATGATCGGCAGGGGAGACTTGGGCGTCGATTGCCCTCCCGAGGATATTCCTCTCATACAAAAGGACATAATCCGTCGCTGTAACGGCGCCGGCATTCCTGTGATAACGGCGACCCAGATGCTCGAGTCCATGATGGAAAGTCCGGTCGCCACCCGGGCGGAGGCCAGCGACGTTGCCAACGCCATACTCGACGGAACCGATGCTGTCATGCTATCCGGCGAGACGGCGGCGGGATCGTATCCTCGCGAGACGGTTGCCACCATGGCGCGAATCATTGAGCGCACGGAATCGGGATGGCGGGACTGGCGAGATCCGATGGAAGTCGAGGGGTCCCAGGGCGTCACCGAAGCCGTGGCGCGAAGCGCCGTTTGGATAGCGGATAGGGTGGGTGCGGAGGCGGTCCTGACCCCGACGCAGTCCGGGCACACGGGGATAATGGTCTCTCGATACCGCCCGTCGGTTCCCGTCGTCGCCGTAACTTCCTCGACTCGGGTGTGGCGAAGATTGGCACTGGTCTGGGGGGTATACCCGTTGCTGAAGGATCCCAGTGGTGATGTCGTGGAAGATGCCGGCGATGTGGCGATGGCGGCGCAATACGTCTCCCCCGGTGCACGGGTAGTGGTGACAAGCGGATACCCCCAAGGTGTACCCGGAACCACCAACGCCTTGCAGGTTAAGACATTGGGAACGATCCTTGCCCAGGGTTCCGGTGTTGGTCGCAGCATGGCCACGGGCACGGCCGTGGTGGAGACCCAGTCGGGAGATTTCTCCCCGGATTTCTCCCCCGGGGACGTGTTGGTCCTGCGGGCGTGGCGTTCCGATATGGGAGATATCGCCTACGAAGCTTCCGCGATCGTTGCCGAGGAACCTGGACTGAGTTCTCCGGCCGCCCTGGCCGGACTGGGATGGGGTATTCCGGTCGTCGTTGGGGTGGATAATGCGGCGGATAGTATACCTCCGGGAACGCAGGTCACCGTCGACGCCCACCGCGGAATAGTCTATTCTCCGAGAGAACCCGGGGGAACGCGTACGGGGAATTGAGGGCCGCCTGAAGGATAGATATGGGTATAGGAAGAATAGTTATCCGTTAGAGCCTGGCAATTACTTTCGGCAGGGAGCGAGACCGAACCCTTGAAGACCAGAAGGCAGATGCGGATACTGGGCATAATCAACGAACGTCCGATCAAGACGCAGCAGGAGCTCGTAGAGGCTCTCCGGGATGATGGCATGGACGTTACCCAGGCGACGGTTTCCCGCGACATTAAGGAACTGGGGCTGGTGAAGGTGCCTGCGGAGGATGGCGGGTACCAGTACCGGGAATCCTCTCAGTTCAGCCGATCGGAGATCAATCGGCAGCTGGTGAGAACCCTGGAGACCTCCGTCGTCGGCATGGATTCCAGCGGCACGATTTTAGTGGTGAATACTCTTCCGGCCACCGCGCAAACCGTGGCGGAGGCCATAGATGCCCTAAACTGGAACGACGTCATCGGAACGTTGGCGGGCGAGAGGATCGTCTTCGTGGTGGTGAAACCCGCGGAGAGGATTTCCGACGTTATGGCTAGGATCCGGGAGTTTTCCGATCAGAATCGTTGAAAACAGCCAGGTGTCTTATCCGGGCCAGCAGGTACCCGCCCGCGGTGCCGGTCGCAGCGCCCGCGGGGGCTGCCAAGCCCAGAAGAGGTGGGAGGTATATCCATACCCCCGGGTATCCAGTGACCCCGTAGAAGATGAAAAGCTGGGCGACATTGTGAGTCGCGGCGCCGATCACACTGAGTCCCACCGGTCCGATCGGGCTTAGGCTTGCGAGCGACATGATCAAGGCCGCGCTCACCGCCCCGCCGGTACTCATGAAGAACGCCAGCGTTCCGAAAGTGCCCCCCAACAGGGAACCCAAAAGAGCACGGCCGACGGCAACCACCAGCGCGTCGCGGACTCCCCACATCACCACTGCCAGAAGAGTTATCAGGTTGGCCAATCCGAGTTTGGCGCCGGGAATCGGTACCGGGGCGGGAAGGGTTCCTTCCACCCAATGAAGAATGGCGCCCATAGCGATGAAGAGGGCGAGGCGAGAAAGTCTTCGGGCGTTCAAGGGCTCACGTCCCCCTCCAATCCACAATCCAATTCGATTAATGCTATCAGGGGCCTTGACGCCCGGTCAACGTGGGCAAATACCGAGAGGAGGAAGATGCTTGCCATCACGAGAGGGCAAAGACATCACGCTTAATCTGACCGGTGATTCGCTGATCACCCGCCGCTTGCGTCCTTACTGCGAACCGGAGTTCGTGCGGATGCTGGACAGGATCCGTTCCGTCGATGCGGCGTATACCAACCTGGAAGGTTTGCTGACTAACTTCGAGGGTTATCCGGCGGCGCAAAGTGGGGGAACGTATGTCGTCGGATCCCCAGAAATCGCAGACGATCTGTTGTGGGCCGGATTCAACCTATTCTCTCGAGCAAACAACCATTCGATGGATTGGAGCTTTGATGGATTATTGGCTACGAGTCGCGAGCTGGATATGCGAGGAATGGTGCACTCCGGTGTAGGGTTGAACCTGGCCTTGGCGCGATCCCCGGCATACCTCGATACGGCGGCCGGAAGGGTTGCGCTGGTATCGACCTCGTCCACCTTCCCAGCCGGTGGGCACGCCGGAAAGCAACGAGCAGATCTCCCGGGCAGGCCAGGGCTGAACCCCCTGCGATTCCGCACGCGCTACGAAGTCCCGGAAGCGGAACTCGAGACCTTGCGCGAGATGAGCGAAGGGCTCGGATTGGAGGAAGCAAAGCGCCGAAACGAAGCGATGAGGGGGCGCCCGCCCGAGGGTAATCTCACCGTGGGCCCACTGGAATTCAAGGCCTCCGCCGATGGAGAGTATCGAGTGGTTACCGAACCCATCGAGGAGGATCTCGAGGGTAACCTCAGGGCGATATCCGAGGCAAGCCGCCAGGCGGATTGGGTGATATTCAGCGTTCACAGCCACGAGCCCCATCCCGATGATCCCCGGGCCCCCGGCGATTTCTATCGGACCGCGGCTCGGCGCGCAATCGAGGCGGGAGCCGACGTAGTCGCCGGACACGGTCCTCACCATATTCGCGGTATCGAAATATACGAAGGTCGTCCCATATTCTACAGCCTCGGAAACTTCATCTTCCAAAACGAAACCGTGCAGTGGTTGCCGCAGGAGTTTTACGACAATTTCGGACTGTCCACCGAGGATACTCCCGGGACGGCCTTCGACGCTCGTACCGACGAAGACGCCCACGGGTTTCCCGCCCATCCCATGTACTGGCAGGCGGTCATGGCCGAGGTAGCCTTCCGGGATCGGGAACTCGCGAAGATCGAACTCATACCGGTCTCCCTCGGTTACGGTAAGCCGAGAACGGTAAGGGGACGCCCGAGACTCGCCGGGGGAGAGGAATTCGACGAGATCGTAGCCGACATTGCCGAGCGCTCCCGACCCTTCGGGGTGGAGATCGGGGACGGGACGGCCGACGGCGTGCAGGTGAAGTTGTCTTGACCAATGGGGGGGAGCATCTCGCGGATCTCGAGGTACTCCCCCCGGAGTTCTTTGCCCGAAATGCCCTGGCCGTAGCCCGGGATCTCTTGGGGTGTCTGCTGATCTCGCGCGGCGAGGAGGGGGTGGTCGGTGGAGTCATTACCGACACGGAAGCCTACGCCGGCGTCCTGGATCGCGCGTGTCACGCCCATGCCTTCCACAGGAGTGCGAGAAACCAATCCATGTACGCCCTACCCGGTACGGCCTATGTATACCTGGTATACGGGCTTCACAACTGTTTCAACGTGTCGTGTTTGGCCGAGGATCGACCCCACGCTGTCCTGGTCCGCGGCCTGTGGCCGCGCTGGGGGCTGGGAATCATGGGGCGGCGAAGAGGGATCAGTCCCCTCACAGGGGGAGCGATAAACCCGTCGCTTTGCGATGGTCCCGGGAAACTGTGTCAGGCGTTGGGGGTGGAACGCACCCACGACGGTATCTTCCTGCCGGATGGTAACGATGGACTCCTCCTGCTTCCGGGAGTCAAGCGTGGGAGATACGAAGCATTGCCGCGGGTTGGAATCGAATCTAGCGGTGAGTTTGCCTCGGTTCCGTGGCGTTTCGTCGCCACGCGACCCAACGCCCGTCGAGCGCGGGGATAAATCCACTTTCGGATGGAGGGGGCGGGCCTGGTCTGGCTCGCCCCGTCGCTTATCCCGCCCACCGCGACGGAAGGGGACATCTCGGGTGGTTTCTGGTAGACTGTTGGCGAAGCTGATACCCGAGTATTTGCGGCGGTGTCGCGTGCGAGATTACCGGGCCGCCGGGAAGGGCTGATTCATAGAAATGTTTGACGAGAAGAAGATGCGTGAAATCGGCGAGGGTAGAAAGCGCTGGGAAGACGGAATAGTCGCCAAGACCATAGCCCGTTTCCCAGAGAGAAAAGAAGAGTTTAAGACACTATCGGGCTATCCGGTCGACAGGACGTACACCCCCGAGCATATCGCGGATCTGGACTACGAACGCGATCTCGGGTTTCCGGGGGAGTTTCCCTTCACCCGGGGTGCACAGGCCACCATGTATCGCGGTCGACTTTGGACCATGCGGCAATATGCCGGTTTCGGCAGTGCCGAAGAATCCAACCGACGATACAAATACCTGTTGGAACAGGGCCAGACTGGACTGAGTGTGGCCTTCGATCTTCCCACTCAAATCGGCTACGATTCCGACAACTCCATCGCCGCGGGCGAGGTCGGTAAGGTCGGGGTGGCCATCGATTCCGTAAGAGACGTCGCCACGTTGTTCGACGGCATCCCCCTCGACGAGGTTAGTACGTCCATGACCATCAATGCCCCCGCGTCGATACTTTTGGCCATGTATATCGCGGTGGGAGAGATGGGCGGCAATTCTCCTGACGTCCTCTCGGGCACCATTCAAAACGACATTCTCAAAGAGTACGTCGCGCGCGGTACCTATATATTCCCGCCGGAGCCGAGCATGCGGCTGATCACGGATATCTTTGAATATTGTTCCGAGAATATGCCCAACTTCAATACCATCAGCGTAAGCGGCTATCACATGCGCGAGGCGGGCTGTACCGCGGCCCAGGAAGTCGGCTTCACGTTGGCCAATGCCATCGCGTACGTCGATGCGGCCGTGGAGGCGGGCCTCGAGGTGGATGCCTTCGCACCGCGGGTGTCGTTCTTCTTCGCCGCCCAGTCAGATCTGTTGGAAGAAGTCGCGAAATTCCGGGCGGCACGGAGGCTCTGGGCACGGATAATGCGAGAGAGGTACGGTGGTTCCGATCGCTCGGCCCGGCTCAGATTCCACACCCAGACCGCCGGGTGCACCCTGACCGCCCAGCAGCCGGACAACAACATAGTTCGAGTTGCCATGCAGGCCCTCGCCGCTGTGCTGGGGGGCACCCAGTCGCTTCACACCAATTCCCGCGACGAGGCCCTGGCTTTGCCCACGGAAGAATCCGTTCGGATAGCGTTGCGCACGCAGCAAATCCTGGCTCACGAGAGCGGAGTGGCGGACACGGTGGATCCTTTGGCCGGATCCTTTTACGTCGAAAGGCTCACCGACGAAATAGAAGAAGCCGCCAGGGAGTATATCCGCGAGATCGATGACCGCGGCGGCGCTCCGGCGGCCATCGAAGAGGGCTACGTGCAGCGGGAAATACAGGAGAGCGCCTACCGCCACCAGCGCGCCGTCGAGTCGGAAGAAAGGGTAGTGGTCGGCGTTAATCGCTACCGCACGGAGGAAAAGCCCAGGTGGGACATCCTTAGGGTGGATCCAGCCATCGAGGAACGACAGCTCGAGAAGCTTGAAGAACTCCGCTGTGGTAGGGACAGCGGGCGGGTCGATGCCGCCCTGGAGGAACTCACCACCCGGGCCGCCTCAGATGGCAACTTGATGCCGCCCATATTGGAGGCGGTACGAGCCGAGGCGACCCTGGGAGAGATCACCGATGCGCTTAGATCGGTGTTCGGCGAGTACCGGGCACCCATCATACTCTGAGACGAGAAGAGTTGGAGGTTTCAGCGATGAGTGAAGGCAGAATTAGGGTATTGATCGCCAAGCCGGGCCTGGATGGTCACGATCGGGGAGCCAAGGTCTTGGCCCGGGCAATGCGTGACGCCGGATTTGAAGTGATATATACCGGGCTTCGCCAAACGCCCGAACAGATCGTCAGTGCGGCTGTCCAAGAGGACGTGGATGTCATAGGCCTCAGCATCCTCTCCGGTGCCCACAACCATCTATTCCCCCGCATTATGGAGCTCTTGCGCGAGGCGGGAGCGGACGACATTCTCGTTATAGCGGGTGGGGTGATACCCGAGGAGGACATCCCGAACCTTAGGGAGCTCGGGGTCAGCCAGGTATTTACCCCGGGAACGCCGACGTCCGAGGCCATAGATTTCATTCGCGAAAAAGTTGGAGCCTGAGAACTTGCGATCATCGAACTTCGAGATCATGATCGCCGATATCCGGGCGGCGAAACCGGCCGCCCTTGCCAGGGCGATAAGCCTGGTCGAGGATGAAGAGCCGGCGGGCGTAGATGTCCTGGAGGCAGTTCATCCCCACACCGGGAATTCGCACGTCGTGGGAATTACCGGTCCCCCGGGATCCGGTAAGAGTACCCTCACGGATCGATTGGTGAAGAGGTTGCGCGAGGCCGGCAACAGCGTGGGTGTCATCGCAGTCGATCCGACGAGTCCCTTCAGCGGTGGGGCCCTGCTGGGTGATAGAACCCGCATGACAGATCTGGCCACCGACCCGGACGTCTTCATCCGCAGTATGGGTACGCGTGGTAGCCTGGGAGGCCTTTCCCGCGCCGTCTACGGAGCGATAAAGATTCTGGAAGCCGCTCGAAAAGACGTGATACTGGTAGAAACCGTGGGAGTGGGACAATCCGAAGTCGATATTGCCCGGGTGGCCGATACGGTAGTGGTGGTGTTCGTCCCGGGACTGGGTGACGACGTGCAGGCCATAAAAGCCGGGATAACCGAGATCGGCGATCTCTTGGTGGTGAATAAATCCGATCTGCCCGGCGCCTCTCGAGTCGAATCGGTGTTGGAGTCCACGCTCAACCTCGCCCCCCCGCGCGAAGAGCCCGCCCCGAAGATCTTGACCACCAGTGCCCAGGAGGATCGTGGGGTGGAGGATCTTTTGAATATGATCGCCGAACACCGCCGGCTCTCCACGGAGAGCGGTCTCCTGTACCGTCGCCGTCGTATGCGGGCCCGGGCGGAGGTCATCGCCATACTCGCGCGCCGGGTATCCCGCCGGACGGAAGCATTGCTGTCGGAGGGAGAAAACGGCTGGTACGAGGATCTCACCGCCGGGGATGTCACCCCGGGGAGATTGGCCGAAAAACTGTGGCGGAGGATTATTTGCGAGGAAAGGGAGGAGATTGAACATGGAAATCAAGGGTAGTCACCATATCGGCATTGCGGTAGAAGACATCGAAGAAGCATTGAAGGTATACCATGACGCCTTGGGTTTGGATGTTGCTGAAAGGGAGGAGTTGCCGGATCGGGGCTTGCGCATCGCCATGTTGCCCCTGGGCGAGGGTGCCATCGAGCTGCTCGAACCGGTCGATCCCGAAAGCACCATAGGAAAATTCATCGCCAAAAGGGGTCCCGGCATTCATCACATGGCCCTCGAAGTGAGCGATATCGATCGGGCCCTGCAGAGATTGAAGGAGTCCAACATCCCCCTCATCGACGAGCAGGCACGGCCCGGTGCCGGGGGGACCAGGGTGGCCTTCATCCATCCCAAGGGCACCGGCGGTGTTCTGTTGGAATTGGTGGAAGGGGCCCATTAGACGAGGAAGGGGAATGCATGTGAATCCTCGTCATTGTCCGAT
>CAYLPL010000064.1:0-6066 GCA_964385545.1 uncultured Clostridia bacterium
GGAAGGGCAACGGACCTAGTCAACGGGGGCAGAAGCGAGGGTTCCGAGTACGATGGCGACGAATCGGTGTACGTTCGCATCGACGCCGCCGGAGATGAACACCGGGCCGAGGCCATCATAGCCGGCGGGCACTCCAACATAGTTTCCGTCCGCCGAGACGGACGGGAAATCTTATCGACCTCCCCGTCGGATTCGGCGCCGAAAGCCTTTTCCACGCGAGATCTCCGGGACTCAACCCTCGCCGGGATCATAGAGGCGAACGCGCACATAACCTCCCAAGACGCGGAGTTCTTGCTTCGGGGAGCTAGATCCAACATGGAGGTAGCAAGGGATTCGCTACAGCAGTTCCCCTACTGGGTGAAGGGCGCAACACTGCCCAAGCCGCCCGAAGATGGTCTGTGCCGGCGGGTCCGCCGCCTGGTGACGGCTGCCATCTGGGCCCGGATGGGGGGGAGCTCTCGCCCGATATTCACCTCGGCCGGGAGCGGGAACCAGGGAATCATGGTGAGCATCCCGGTCCTTTGCGTCGCCGCTCAACAAAAACCCTCGGATGAGGATGCGGCCCTTCGAGCTATCCTGCTCGCCCACAGCATCAACCTATACTTCAAGGCTTTCATGGGGGACGTCTCGGAATACTGCGGCGGGATAAGTGCCGGTGCGGGTGTTGCCGGGGCTACCTGCCGCCTCATGGATGGCAATGTCGAAAAGGTCTCCGCCGCGGTGAACGCCGCGCTCAGTGCACTGGATGGGATGACCTGTGACGGAGCCCGCCTCAACTGTTCCCTCAAGGGTGCGCTTGCCGCGGTCGAAGGTGTCATGGCAGGCTGGATGGCAGCCAACGGGCTATCACTGCCGCCCGCGGATGGCCCCATTGCCCGGCGCCTCAGAAGTGACCCGAAGCCCGAAAAGACAGAAGGTTAATCCGACGCATCCCGGGTCACGGGAGGATGAGGGCTGGCAATTCGTCCGGTACAAATTCCCCGCTTGGCGCACCCCCGGGCGCCGTTGGGGAGACGGCGTGTCTCCTCGGATCGTTGAAGTAGATATTCGCGTGTGGTATAAGTATATGGGCGGTTTACCGTTCGCAATAACTCACCGCGTCGAGGAGTTCGGCGGTGCCCCAAAGGGGTCCCGAAGTCCAACGAAGGCGTGGGAGGAACAACCGGGAGGAGAATTGATAGGAATGCCAGTAGTCAGCATGAAGGAATTGCTCGAATCGGGTGTCCACTTCGGACACCAAACCCGTCGTTGGAACCCCAAGATGAAAGAATATATATTCACCGAGCGCAACGGCATCTACATCGTGGACCTGCAAAAGACGGTTCGACTCATGGACGATGCGTACAGTTTCGTCAGGGACACCGTTTTCCAGGGCGGATCCGTGCTCTTCGTCGGTACCAAGAAACAGGCCCAGGAAACCATCCAGGAAGAGGCGGAGCGCTGCGACATGCCCTACGTCAATCAGAGATGGCTGGGAGGGACACTGACGAATTTCGAAACCATAAAGAAGCGAATACGCTCCCTCAAGGATCTCGAGGAACAAGAAACCAGCGGTGCCTGGCATGACCTTCCCAAGAAGGAAGTCGTGCTATTGCGGCAGGAGAGGGAACGCCTGCAGAAGTTCTTGGGCGGCATAAAGGATATGAGACGTCTGCCGGACGTGGTCTATATCGTGGATCCCCGCAAGGAAACCATCGCGATCCGCGAGTGCAACAAGCTGGGAATCCCCATTGTCGCCATAGTGGATACCAACTGCGATCCCGACGAAATCGATTACGTGATTCCTGGCAACGATGACGCCATCCGCGCCGTGAGACTGTTGACGTCCCGTATCGCCGACGCCGTACTCGAAGGACGCCAGGGAGTACAGGTTCGACAGGCGTGATTCAGCCAACTTGTAAAGGAGCGATATAGCATATGGTAGATATTAGCGCCACTCAGGTGAAGGAGCTCCGGGCCGCCACCGGGGCGGGCGTACTGGATTGCAAGAAGGCCCTGGAAGAAACCGGCGGGGATCTGGAGAAAGCCATCGAGGCTCTCCGCACCAAGGGACTCGCCGAGGCGCAAAAGAAGGCGGGACGCAGCACCCATGAGGGGCTGATCGATTCCTACATCCACCTCAACGGCAAGATCGGAGTACTCATCGAGGTCAACTGCGAAACCGATTTCGTCGCGAGGACGGAGCAATTCTCCGAACTCACCCACGACCTTTGCATGCAGATAGCCGCGGCGGATCCGAGCTATATCGACCGCGAGCAAGTCCCCGCCGATATCCTCGAGCAGGAACGTCACATCCTCATGGAACAGGCAAAGGGTGAAGGAAAACCGGAAGAGATCGCGCAAAAAATCGTCGAAGGTCGGATGGAGAAGTTCTTCTCCCAGATCTGTCTCATGGACCAGGCCTTCATCAAGGATCCCGACCGTACCGTGGAAGAAGTCGTAAACGAATACGTGGCAACTCTTGGTGAGAATATTAGGGTCAGCCGCTTCACCCGGTTCGCCCTGGGGGAAGACAGCGAAGGCTGAGGTCACTGACCGCGCGAGGAAACTCTCCGGGAGGCGAGCGATCCGTGGACGAATCATCTGTGAATTCCGGGCCGATATACGAGCGAATCGTACTCAAGTTGAGCGGGGAAGCACTGGCAGGTGAGCGCGGTTTTGGCATCGATCCCGCAATAGTAGACGCAATCGCGAGACAGGTGCAAGAGATCGTCGTCCTGGGTATCCAAACGGCAGTGGTGGTCGGTGGTGGCAACATTTGGCGCGGTGCCACGGGTTGGACCCGGGGCATGGATCGTGCCACCGCCGACTACATGGGAATGCTGGCGACCTGCATAAATGCCCTTGCCCTGCAAGACGCCCTGGAGAATCACCAGGTGGACACCCGGGTACAACCCGCCATCGAGATGAAGGAAGTGGCAGAGCCCTACATCCGCCGACGCGCCATCCGCCATCTCGAGAAGGGACGGGTGGTAATCTTCGCCGCCGGTACGGGCAATCCCTATTTCTCGACGGACACTACCGCGGCCCTGCGCGCCGCCGAAATCGAGGCGGACGCCATGCTCAAGGCCACCAATACCCCCGGAGTCTACGACTCCGATCCGGCCCACAATCCGGAAGCGCAGAAGTATGACGAGATCCCTTACCTCGACGTCCTCAACCGGGGATTGCGAGTCATGGATTCCACCGCCACCTCATTGTGCATGGACAACAATATCCCCATAGTCGTCTTCGATCTCGGTGTGTACGGCAATATCAAGCGCGTGATAATGGGCGAGAACATCGGCACTTTTGTTCGGGGGGATAGGAAAGATGAATCATGAAGTAATCGCCGAAGGTGCGAAACGAATGTCGAAGCAGGTCGAATTCTTCCGCAAAGAAATGGCGACCATCAGGGCAGGAAGGGCAAACCCAGCCCTGGTAAACGACCTAATGGTCGATTATTATGGTTCGGCCACTCCGCTCAAGCAGATAGCATCCATCGGTGCCCCGGAAGCGCGCCTCTTGGTGATCGAACCATGGGACAAGAATGCCATTGGCGACATCGAGAAAGCCATAATGCGCTCCGACCTCGGGATCATGCCCAGCAATGACGGGAACGTCATACGCTTGGCCATACCTCAGCTGACCGAAGAGCGACGCCGAGAGCTCGTTCAGCTGGCGAACAAAAGGGCGGAGGAAAGCCGGGTGGCAATCCGCAACATTCGTCGCGACATAAACGACGAGATCAAGCAATTGGATAAGGATGGAGACGTCTCCGAGGACGAGGCCCGCCGCCTCCTGGACCGCAGCCAGGAAATTACCGACGAGCATATCGCCCTGATAGATGGGATAATGGAGGAGAAGGAAAGCGAAATCATGGAGGTGTGACCGGCAATCGGCGGCCGCGAATTGAAGCGCCTCCTCGGTTTGGAAGTTCGGGAGGCGATTTCCATATTGAAAACGATGGGGGAGGAAAGCGAGTGCCTCGAACTCCCTCGTCCCCGCTCGCGTATGAAGGCGGTCTTCGCCCCCGGGCGTCGCGTGGTCAGGATATACAGGCGCGGCGACACCGTAGTCTTGGAATCTGCCGAATTTCCCCAACCGGCGCCGGGCGTACCCTCACACCCAGATGACCCCGGCGGGGAGGAGCTCGCGGATGATTCAGAATCTCCCTAGACACGTGGCCATCATAATGGACGGCAACGGACGGTGGGCTACCGAAAGAGGCCAACCCAGGATAGAGGGACACCGCGCCGGCGCCCGCAGTTTGCGACGTTGCATAAAGGAATGCGGCCGCATCGGGATTGCTCAGCTTTCCGTATTCGCCTTCTCTACCGAGAACTGGAATAGGTCTCCTGCGGAGGTAGAGGCATTGATGATGCTCATGGCGGAGTTTTCGCGCTCCCAGCTCCCGGAACTGAAGTCACAAGGCGTCAAGGTAGTCCCCATAGGAGGAATCCGAGACCTCCCAGCCAATGCTCGATGCGGTATAGAAACGCTGGCGCGCGAAACGGCCGATTGCGAGGGGCTCACGCTGCTTTTGGGAGTCAACTATGGCGGTCGCGCCGATATCGCGCAGGCCGCACGCGAACTGGCTCGCAAATCTTGCGCCGGCCAGATCGATCCCGAAACCATCGACGAGTCCTCCGTCGCCCAATACCTGTACTCCCACCCCTATCCCGACCCCGACCTGATCATCCGCACCGGCGGGGAGTGGCGACTCAGCAATTTCTATCTCTTTCAGGCCGCCTATTCGGAAATCTATTCCTGCGAGACATACTGGCCGGACTTCGGAGCCGAGGATCTCTACGCGGCCCTCGATTTCTATGCCGGGAGACAACGCCGCTTCGGGTCACGCCCTTCCAACGGCGGGGAGGATGAGTGCGGGTGAAAGACCTCTCGGTGCGGATTCGCTCCCTAGTCCTGTTCATGCCCCCCATTCTGATCGCGTCCTACTACGGCGGCTGGATACTGGGATTTCTCGTATTGGTGGCCGCCCAGGTCGGCCTGTCGGAACTCCAGTCGGTGCTGGGCTTTCGCGCCGGTTACGGGGTCAGACTGGCCATCTTCGCCGTGTTGCTCGCCGGTTTAGTAGATCCCAGGATAATACTGGTCTTCTACCCGGCATTACTCCTCGACCTGCTCCCCATATTCTTCACCTCCGCGAGGCGCCAGATCGACTGGTCGGGGGTACTGCGAGAGCTATCCCGATCCTCGTTGGCATTTTTGTACATGAGCCTTTTCGCGTTTTGGCCGCAACTCGCCAATCTCCCGGGAGGTCGTTGGGCACTTTTGGCCACGGTAGTATTGATCTGGGTCAACGATGCCGCGGCGTATCTCATCGGCTCTAGGTGGGGAAACGGAGGCATGGTTCCAGCCTTAAGTCCCAACAAGAGCTGGATCGGTGCCATCGCCGGCATACTGGGAGCGATCTTGGTCGCCCTGGTCATAGCACACTTCGCCGGAATCTCCATCGGTTTCATACTGCCCATCTCCATAGCGGTGGCGGTGGCGGGGCAGTTCGGAGATCTCTTCGAGTCGATACTTAAAAGAGCGGGGGGAGTCAAGGATTCGGGAAATATCTTCCCCGGTCACGGCGGACTGCTCGATAGGATCGACAGCTTGCTTTTCGCCGTCCCGGTAACCTTTATCCTACTCTATCTCGGTATCATCTAGATCAATGCCTGGGGTGAGTTGACTTGAAGAAAGTAGCACTTCTCGGTTCAACCGGAAGCATAGGTTTGCAGACACTACAGGTGGCACGGGAATTCCCCGAGAGAATCGACATCGTGGCCCTGGCGGCCGGAAGTAACGCCGACGCCCTGATTAGACAGGCGCTGGAATTTCGCCCCGGTGCCGTGGCCATCGCCGATGCCGCGGCGCTGGATCGCGTGAAGGATGCCCTCGAATCGCACGGTATCGTCGTCTACGCCGGCGCGGAGGGAATCGAACGAATGGTGCGAAGCGTCGCGATGAAAACCCTCGTGGCCGCCGTATCCGGATTCGCCGGACTGCGGCCCACCCTGGCCGCCGCCCGGGCCGCGCTCCGCCTCCTCCCCTATCCCACCGGGCCTCCGCGCCGCT
>CAYLPL010000064.1:6076-8690 GCA_964385545.1 uncultured Clostridia bacterium
CCAACAAAGGATCCCGGGTTTGCGCCGGTCCCGCCCTGCTTCGCCTGGTGGAGGCCTCCGGCGGTTCGCTGGTACCCGTCGATAGCGAACACAGCGCCCTGTTTCAGTGCTTGCTGGGAGAGGGGGAGCCGGATCGCCTGATACTTACGGCATCCGGAGGTCCCTTTTTGGGTCACGACCCCGATTCGCTCGCCCGGGTGACGCCTCGAGAGGCCCTGGCCCATCCGCGCTGGAACATGGGGCGGAAGATATCCATAGACTCAGCCACCATGGTTAACAAGGGGCTGGAAGTGATCGAGGCACACTGGTTATTCGGGGTGGATTACGACCGCATCGACGTGGTAATCCATCCTCAAAGCGCCATACACTCCCTGGTCCAGTTCGCCGACGGCGCCATAAAGGCCCACCTCGGTCCCACGGATATGCGCTATGCGATTATGTACGGTTTGAGCTACCCGGATCGCTGGACCGACCCCGGTTTCGCTCCCTTCGATCTGTCGGACCAGACCTTCACTTTTGAACGACCGGACCCCGCCCTTTTCCCATGCCTCGATCTGGCGCGCAATGCGGGACGAATGGGTGGCCTGTTACCGACCGTACTGGTTTCCGCCGACGAAATCGCGGTAGAATCTTTTCTGCAGGGTCGCATCCGGTTCGACCAGATCGCCGCCCTGATCGATGGAACCCTTAACGGCGCGGACCAGGCGGGGATGTCCGCGACCTCCACCTTAGACACCGACGCGATTTTCGAAGCCGACGCCTGGGCCCGCGACTATGCCCGTGCCCTCGCGAAAAGACTAACTTAGACACCTCTAGACTCGAGATTTCGGTGGTGAAGATAGACTAATGCTTACCGTGATAACGACCGTCCTGATGCTGGGATTGTTGATCCTGGTACATGAAGCGGGACACTTTCTGGTGGCGCGGCGCAGCGGGGTGCTCTGTCACGAGTTTTCCATAGGTTTCGGCCCCCTGCTCTACTCGTGGGAGGGAAGCGAAACCACGTATTCCCTGAGGGCCATACCCCTGGGCGGATACGTCTTAATGGCGGGAGAAACCGCCAGCGCCCTGGAGGGAGAACCACCGCCCGACGACGAGGTCGGACGCCGGATGACCGACAAACCCGTAGGTACCCGGGCGGCCATCATGGCCGCCGGTCCCCTGACCAATGTCATCCTCGCGTTCCTGGTGTTTTTCCTCATATATGCTGCCGTCGGCGTCCCGTATCCCAGTTTGACCGTCAATGAAGTCCAGGAAGGATATCCCGCCGAATCCTCAGGCATAGAAGTGGGGGATAGGATTGTCGCCGTGTCGGGCGAACCGGTAGAAGAATGGATGGATGTAGTAACCCTCGTGCGCGGAAATCCCGGGGAAACCCTGACAGTCACCGTGGAACGCGACGGCACCACCTCGGAATTCGAACTGACGCCGACCGCGGTCGAAGAGGCGGGGGAAACCTTCGGCTATGCCGGCATAGGCTCCGAGACGGAACAGGTTCGTTTTCCCATCACGACGTCACTGCTGCAGGCACTATCATGGACTTTCACCGTGATACTCCTGTTGGGCCGCACCATAGGAGAGATCCTTGTGGGCACTACCGGCACTGATCAGCTCATGGGCGTGGTCGGAATTGGCGCCGAGGTAGGCCGCGCCACCCAGATGGGCCTCGCCAGCGTGCTCTCTTTGGCCGGTTCCATCAGCGCCAGCGTGGGCTTCATCAATCTACTCCCGTTACCCGTTCTCGACGGGGGACGCCTGTTGCTGCTCGGCGTCGAAGCCGTAAGCGGCAACCGGTTGGATCCGCAAAAGGAAGGCCTGATCAACCTGGTCGGAGTGGCCTTGCTCATTCTCCTGGCGTTGTACGTCACCGTCCAAGATGTCCTGCGCCTGAGCGGCTGAAGGGGGGACCAGGATGCAGCGCGAACGGAGAGCGAGTCGTCGAGTTCACGTGGGATCGATCCCCGTGGGCGGAGGCTCTCCCATAGTAGTACAATCCATGACGAACACGGACACGCGGGATGTCGAGGCGACCCTGGAGCAGATTTCGCGCCTTCATGAAGCCGGCGCCGAGATCGTACGGGTGGCCGTGCCCGATCGGGCTGCCGCTGCCACCTTCGGGGACATCTGTTCCGCCAGCCCCGTTCCCATAGTTGCCGACATACACTTCGATGAGGAGCTCGCCCTGCTCAGCATGCGGGCCGGCGCCGCTAAAGTGCGTCTGAACCCGGGCAATCTATCCGAGGTCGGGACGAATGCCGTGGTGGCCGAGGCAGCAAAGAGGGGCATCCCCATCCGCGTCGGCGCCAATTCCGGCTCGCTGCCCCGTCACATCTCCCAGAGAATGGGCCACGGCCCCGAGGCCCTGGCGGAGGCGGCTTTGGGACAGATACGTATCCTGGAAGACGCGGGGTTTCGCGACATCGTGGTATCGGTGAAGGCCTCCAACGTCCTCTCCACCGTTCGAGCCAACGAAATCCTCGCCGAGCGCACCGAGTACCCTCTCCACCTCGGCATAACTGAGGCCGGCACGCCGCGACGCGGAGTAATACACTCCTCTGTCGGCATCGGCTATCTCCTGGGTCGGGGAATAGGCGATACCATTCGCGTTTCGCTG
>CAYLPL010000065.1:0-8673 GCA_964385545.1 uncultured Clostridia bacterium
GGTCGATTCTTCCCTGTAAAACACGCCCCGGTCGAACTCGGGCAGGAATCCTCCCCCGGGTACCCACAATGCTCCGAACCCCGGGATCGCTCCCTGCCCTCCGTGGGTGTGCCCGCACAATAGCAGCGGGAGATCCCGCGTGATCACACGACGAAAGGCTGCCGGCGAATGGGCCAGCGCGATGGGAAAGCCCGGCGGCATCGCCCGCATCGCTTCGTCGATATCGTCCCGGCGGGTCTGGGGATCTCCCAGTCCCACGAAAACCGTGCCCTCGGGTCCCGCCGCGCTCGCGTTATCCAGTACGGTGACGCCCGCGGCCTCTAGGGAAGCCATCGGCGCCACGCTCCCGTCAGCAAGGTAGTCGTGGTTTCCCGGGCAAAAGTACACCGGGAGGAGACGGGCCAGCCGGCAAACGAGATCTACGGCCGGCCTTCCCGCCTCGAGGTTACAACGTCGCAAAAGATCCCCTGTAACCACCGCCACATCGGGACGATCCAGGGCGATCGCCCGCGCCAGAGCGTCCTCGTCGGCAGGATACCCGCGCCCGTGCAGATCGCTCACATGCAGGATCCTAAACCCATCGAGGGCAGCGGGCAATCCCACGATCCCCGCCGTCGGTCGCCGCGGGCGAACGGGACGCGACGCCTCCCGCATCCCGTACCCGATCACCACTCCCGCCCCCATTATCCCCAGGGCGGTGAAAGAATCTATTCGCTCGAGCAAGATGCCACCAGTTCCGGGACTTCCCAGGGGAATGCCGCGATCAGGGCGCCCCCTTCCTCGAGCGCGGCCACCTTCGCCTCGTAGGTCCCGCGACCCCGCTCCACTATGGCGCCCGCGTGCCCCATGCGTTTCCCCGGGGGAGCGCTCTGTCCGGCGATGTAGGCGACCACCGGCTTGTTCATCGTCTTGATGAACTCGGCCGCTTCCTCTTCAGCGGACCCCCCGATCTCGCCCACGAGCACCACCACTTCGGTCTCTTCATCGTGCTCGAAGGCTCGCAGCAGGTCCACGAATCCCAGCCCGACCACCACGTCGCCCCCTATCCCGGCCGCGGTGCTTATCCCGGGGCCATCCTCGCAGAGGGCGGCGGCTATCTCGTAGCTCAGGGTTCCGCTTCGGCTCACCAGTCCCAACGGTCCGCGCCGGTAGACGCGTTCCGGCATGATTCCCACCTTGCACTGTCCCGGGGCTATCACCCCGAAGGTGTTCGGCCCCAAAACGCGGACATTGGAATCGGCAGCGTACGCCATGATGCTGACGGCGTCGTGGACGGGCACGTGTTCGCTGATGATTACCAGCATCTCCACGCCCGCCGCTATCGCCTCGAAGGCTGCATCCTTTACGAAGGGTGCGGGAACCATCAGGGCGGAGACGTTCGCACCGTGCTTGGTGACGGCATCCTCCACCGTATCGTACACGGGTATGCCGTCGACTTCGGCGCCGGCGCGCCCGGGAGAAGTACCGGCAACGACCCGGGTGCCGTATTCCGCCATGCGCAGGGCGTGAAAGGCCCCCTGTCGCCCGGTTACGCCCTGTACGACCACTTTCGTCTTCTCGTTAACCAGGATGGCCAACGTCCTCACCTCCCTCGATGGTGGCTCCCGACAATTCCGCCGCCTCGCGGGCCGCGTCGCGCAATCCCAAGTGCGCCCGGATACCCCCATCGCGCAGGATCCTTTGTCCTTCTTCCTCGTTGGTGCCCACCAGGCGGACCACCAGGGGGATCGCCCCGAACGCGCCGCGATCGCGGACATGTCGAACGGCGTCGGCCACCTCGTCGCAGCGGGTAATCCCTCCGAAGACGTTGACCAGGATTACCGCGGGATCCGTCTCGGCCAAAAGTTCCAGCGCCCGCGTCATCCTGGCTCCCTCGGCGCCGCCACCCACGTCCAGGAAGTTCGCGGCCCGGGCGCCGAAGTGCTGCAGGATATCCATGGTGGCCATGGTGGCCCCGGCCCCGTTGGCCATGATCGCCACGTCCCCCTCCAGGGGAACATAGGAAAGCCCCATGTCGGCGATCTCTCGCTCCATGTCCGACTTATCCCCGGTGTCCGGCATTTCGGGATGACGGAAGGCACTGTCGTCGTCGAGGGTCAGTCGCCCGTCGGCGGCCACCAGGTCGTCACCGGAGACGACCAGGGGGTTAATCTCGGTGAGGGTGGCATCCTCGCTGCAGAACATGCGGTAAAGTGATATGGCCATCTGACCGAGCTGGCGTCCGACCCGTCCGGTCAGACCCATGCGCGAGGCGATCGAGCGCATTTGATAGGGGAAAAGCCCCCACCTGACGTCGATCTCCTCGCGAAATATCTCCCGATCCGGGACTTCCTCTATCTCCATTCCGCCCCGGGCCGACGCTATCAGCAACGGCCCGCGACTGGAGGGATCGATGATCAGGCCCAGGTAGAGCTCGCCGTCTATGGAGAGCCGCTTTTCCACCAGCACCCGCTGCACCGGCAACCCATTGATTTCCGAATCCAACAGTTCGCGGGCGATCTCCCGCGCCTCGGAGGGGTCGTCGGCAAACTTGATCCCCCCGGCCTTGCCGCGCCCCCCGGCGAGCACCTGGGATTTCACGGCGACGGGATAGTCCAGCTCAGAGGCCACCCCGTAGGCTTCCTCGGGCGAGGAGACGGCACGTCCCGGCGGAACGGGTATTCCGTAACTCCGAAACATCTCCTTGGCCATGTACTCGTAGAGTTTCAAGTGTGCGGGATAGGGGATGTCACATCCCCCATATCCCCTCACCTCCTAACAGTTTTTGCGATTAACCCGAAAGCGCCGCCCGCTCGCGAACTATCCGCTCCACTTCAGACGCATCCATGCGATTCCGCGCATCGCCTTCCGCGACGCAGGCCCTCGCCACGGCGGCGGCCACCCGCGGCGCCACATCGGGATTGAAGACCCCGGGTATGATGAAACCTGGATCCAGTTCCTCGGGTGCCACGGCGCCGGCGATGGCCTCGGCCGCCGCACTCTTGGCCGCGGCGCCGATTCCCCTGGCTCTCACCATCATGGCCCCGGCCATGATTCCCGGGAACGCAAGGACGTTGTTGATCTGGTTGGGGAAATCCGAACGGCCCGTCGCCACCACCAGGGCCCCGGCCTCCAGCGCCTCGTCCGGATAGATTTCGGGAACGGGGTTGGCCATGGCGATCACCACTGCATTATCCGCCATGGATCTGACCATGTCGCCGTCGACCACGCCTCCCGCGGAGACCCCCAGGAAGACGTCCGCCCCGCGCATCACCTCCGCCAGGCTACCCTTGAGATTCTCGCGATTGGTGAGGCGAGCCATCTCCGCCTGCCGTTCGTTGGCGATCCCTTCGAAACCCTCGTAAAGCGCACCCTTTAGGTCACAAAGCACCACATCGCCCACGCCCATCTGCAAAAACAGGCGGGCTATGGCCAGGCCGGCGGCTCCAGCACCGTTTATCACCACGCGGATGTCGGAAAGTTCCTTTTCCGCCACCTTCAGCGCGTTGGTGAGCGCGGCCCCGGCGACTACGGCCGTGCCGTGCTGGTCGTCGTGGAATACCGGGATGTCCAGACGGCGAATCAATTCTTCCTCGATACCGAAACAGCGGGGTGCCGAAATGTCCTCGAGGTTGATGGAACCGAAGGTGGGCGCGCAGCGGACCACGGTCTCCACGATCTCGTCAGGATCCTGGGTATCGAGGCAAAGCGGTAGGGCGTCCACCCCGGCGAAGGCCTTAAACAGGATACACTTGCCCTCCATGACGGGATACCCGCCCAGCGGGCCGATGTTGCCCAGGCCCAGGACCGCCGAGCCGTCGGTGACCACCGCGACCAGGTTGCCCCTATTGGTGTATTCAAATACCTTTTTTGGGTCGGAATCTATCTCCTTACACGCCTCGGCCACTCCAGGGGTGTAGGCCAGGCTCAACTCGCGGGCATTGGTCACCGAAACCTTGGATTTGATGGCAAGTTTGCCCCGGTTGTCCCGGTGCAATTTCAGGGCGGCCTCTCGGAGATCGTCCGCCCCGGCTCTGGGGTCGCTCAAATCTATCATCTCCCAATCAACTCTCTTGCTCGTGCCGCGCACGGTATCTTTTCGGCCCGGACCGATACAAGTCACCACCGCAGCTGTCAGCGGCCACCACGGCCGGGAATGCTCGCACGTCCAGGCGGCGCAACGCCTCGGGTCCAAGATCCTCCCAGGCCACGATCTCCTGGGCGACGATGGCCCGCGAAAGGAGGGCCCCGGCACCCCCGGTGGCCGCGAAATACACCGCGCCGTGACGGCCCAGCGCCTCCATGACCTCCTCCGAGCGCGGTCCCTTACCTATCATCCCCCGAAGCCCTCGAGCCAGCAAGTCTTCGACGTAGGGATCCATCCGGCTCGAGGTGGTCGGTCCCGCCGCGCCGATAACCTTACCGGGCCGGGCAGGAGTGGGACCCACGTAGTATATCACCGCCCCCTCGATGTCGAAGGGCAGCATCTCCCCGCGAGCCAATAACTGGAGTAAGCGGTCGTGGGCCGCGTCGCGGGCAGCATAGATCTCTCCGAATATCTCGACCCTATCGCCGGCCCGAAGGGACCGGGCGGTCTCCTCATCCAGGGGAGTCTCTATCTTCCGAGCCATCGCAAAGACCTCCTATATGCGCATACTTCCCACCCGGTGCGCGTGACACTGCAGGTTCACGGCCACCGGCAAAGAGGCTATGTGGCAGGGATAGGTGAGGACGTGCACCGCCAGCGCGGTCGTGGCGCCCCCGAACCCTCCGGCACCGATGCCGAGTTCGTTGATCCTATGCAGCATGTCCCGCTCCAGGACGGCCAGGTGTTTGGTGGGGTTCTCCCTTCCCAGGGGCCGGAGCAGGGCCCTTTTGGCCAAAAGTGGTGCCATGTCGAAGGTGCCCCCCACTCCCACGCCAACAATCAGCGGAGGGCAGGCACTCGCCCCGGCCCGGGCCACGGTGTCCACGGTGAAATCCACCACTCCCTGGCGCCCATCGGCCGGGCGCAGCATGGCCGCGCGGCTCATGTTCTCGCTGCCGGCGCCTTTGGGCAGGAGGTGAACGGTAATCTCGTCTCCGGGCACGATCTCGGTATGTAGCAGGGCCGGGGTGTTGTCCCCGGTATTCTCGCGCACCAGGGGATCGCGCACGACGGAGTTTCTCAGGTATCCCTCGCGGTATCCGCGACGTACTCCTTCGTCCACCGCCGCGCGAAGATCTCCCCCCGTGAGTTCCACCTCCTGGCCTATCTCCAAAAACACCACTGCCACCCCGGTATCCTGACAAAGCGGCGCCTCCCCCTCGACGGCCGCCTGGGCGTTTTGCAAAAGCTCCGCCAACACGTGGCGGGCGTCGGGCGAATCCTCGACCGCAAGCGCTTCCTGCAGGCGGGCCACATGACCCGGGTCGAGACGGTAGTTTGAATCCCGTGCCAGTCGATCCACCGCGTCCGTGATTTTCCGCACGTCTATCCTCCGCAACTTGCGGCCTCCCCATCGAATACCACTTTGCCCCCGACGATCGTCATATCTACCTCGAGATCGCGTAATTCGTCGTCCGACACGGCGGCAAAGTCGCGATCGAGCACCGCAATGTCCGCGAGCATTCCCGGCACCAGTGTCCCCTTCGTATCTTCTTCGCCGCAAAGGTAGGCGCCGGCGGCGGTCATCATCTCGAGCCCCTCAAAACGATCCACGCATTCGCGTCGGCCGAGTCTTTTCCCCCGGGCGGTCTTTCGCGTCACCGCAGAGTGAAGACCCCAAAAAGGATTG
This sequence comes from uncultured Clostridia bacterium, assembly GCA_964385545.1. GTDB lineage: Bacteria > Bacillota > Sulfobacillia > SLMV01 > SLMV01 > CSSED11-154. Next base: position 5,757 of record CAYLPL010000065.1, read on the forward strand.
TAGTGCGCCGAGGTCATGTCGGAGTTTATGGCCACGCGGATCCCCCTATCGCGGTAGGTCCGAAGCGGCTTGAAATCGTGCAATCTATCCGGTTTTAGCACCGTTTCGTAAAGATCCCCCTCTACCCAAATGAAGCCGGGTTGCGCCGAGACGGCGATATCCCGACGGGCCATGAGCTCCAGGGAGTACTCCGTGGGGAAATAGCCGTGGATTATGTTGTGGCGCACCGGACCTGCCAAACGCGTGCGGGGAAGACGATCGAAGGCGGCGCAGGCGGTATCCTGGGCCCGATCGCCGCAGCAGTGTATACCGATGGACCAACCCGCCCCCGCTCCCTCGGAGAAGAATCGATCGATGTCGCCGGGGGAGAAACGCAACGGGGTAGTGCTGCAGCCACCGTCGATAAAGGGCTCGTACATCCAGCTGCTGCGGCTGCCCAGCCCGCCATCCAAGGCCATCTTCAAAGCTCCGAGGCGAAGGTTTTCATTCCCGAAACCGGTGAACATTCCCAGATGATCCACCCTACCCTCGAGCTCCTTTTCCATCTCGGGACGCAGGCCGTGCCAGGCTGGCATGGCGTTGACGCGCAACGGAAGGCACCCCCGCAATAGACACATCTGGTAGGCACGAAGCCCCCGGGGGGTAACACCGGGGTCTACTACCGAGGTTATGCCCCAGCGAATGTATTCCCGGGCCGCCGTCTCGATGTAGCGGGCCATGTCCTCCAAAGTACGGCCAACTCCGGCGTCGCTCGCGGCGCGGTGTACGGGCACCTGGGCACCGTCCCGAAGTATGCCGGTGGGTCTTCCCTTCGAATCACACTCCACTACACCGCGCTCCCCGGGGGCATTACCCCGATCAATTCCCGCCGCCTCGAGGGCCAGCGTGTTGACGGCGCTGGCGGCGAACAAACGGTCCAACACCACCGGATTCCTCGGGGCGGCCTCGTCCAGGTCTCGCCGGGTGGGCGCGCGCCACTCGGCGAACTGGTTTTCGATCCAACCGGCTCCGGTGATCCACCGCCCGGGACCGATTTCTGCGGCCCGATCCGCCACCCGCCGCTTCAGTTCATCGATGCTGGTCACGTCAAAGAGCAGGATCCCATCGGCCATGTGGGAGCCGGCGGTGAGCAGGTGATTGTGCGAGTCGATTATGCCCGGTATCGCGCTTCTGCCGGCCAGGGACACCACGCGTGTCTCGGGTCCCGCCGACGGACGTATCTCTTCGGTCGAGCCGACCGCCGCTATCTTCCCGTCGATCACCGCCAAAGCGTCGGCGGCCTCGCGATTGGGGCCCGGGCTGTATATCGGTCCATCGACCATCATTAAATCGGGATTGTCGCGAATGCTGCCCAGCAAGTGGATCACTCCCCGCCCCCGCCGGTATCGATGAAACGAGGGCCGACTAATCCTTCGCTCCGAGCCCTCCAACTCCTCCCCACGACACCCGCCGGGTCCCCGACGGAGAGTCCAACTTCGCCTCCGTCTAGGGCGAATACTGGGGTCCACGTTGAGCTTGGATTCAACCTCGGGTTTCATTAGTATAGTAGGGAGTGTATGGGATATGACTCATCGGTCTCCGAGGAGACAATTTCAGAGGAGGGATGGTCGGTCTATATCGTGAACGCACTTACTATAACCGGGGCGGACAACATGGCGGCACTGGAGATCAGCGCCATAGGGATGGGCGTGGTATTCGCCGTACTCGGGTCCCTGTGGCTGATGCTGATCCTGCTTCACAAGCTCTTTGGGGAGGAACCCACCGGGTCGGAGGCGGAACCCACGACGACCGTGACCGAACCGATCGTCCCCACGACCGAGACCGCCGCAGCACCCATGGATGCGCGGATTCCAGCCATGATCACCGCGGCCGTGATCCATTCACTGGGGAGAGTACCCCAAAGCCTCGAGATTCGCCGGGCTGGGAAAGCATCCATCGATCGACGCCGTACCACCGCCGTGATGGCCGCAGCGCTGACACAATTGGACGAAAGCCCCGGACGCATCGACGTCCGGAAGGTATGAGAGGAGCAACCCACGTATGAAAAAGCAGCTTAGGATCACCGTGGATGGCGAAGAATTCGAAGTCACGGTCGAGGAAATTGGGTCCGAAAGCGGAGGTTCCGCCGGTCCCAAACCGAAGACCGAGCGCGCGGCTCCGCGGCCCCAGACGGCACCGAGCCCCGAACCGAAACCGGAACCGGCCGCGGCTCCCAAGACCGAGCCCGCCTCCGGCGGCGCGGGATCCGAGAAGGTATTGGCGCCCCTGGCCGGCACCATTCGACAGATCATGGTAGAAGTGGGCCAAGACGTATCCTCCGGCGATACGCTGCTTACCCTCGAAGCCCTGAAACTGGAGAACGAGATCGTCGCGCCCACCGGCGGCAAGATCGCCAGCGTCGACGTACAAATCGGCGAAAACGTGGAAAGCGGCGCGGTACTGGTCACCATCGAGCCATCCTGATCGTACTCGTGAGGAGGTCGACATGAGCACTCAACCCGTCGGAATCACCGACACTACCTATCGCGATGCCCATCAATCCCGGATGGCCACCCGGATGACCACGGCCGATATGGTGCCCGTGGCCCGCGAGATGAACGAGATCGGCTTCTGGGCGCTCGAAATGTGGGGTGGAGCGACTTTCGATAGCGCCATGCGTTTCATCAAGGAGGATCCGTGGGAGCGGATAAGGATTCTCCGGCAGAATATACCGGACACCAGGTTCATGATGCTCCTTCGGGGTCAGAACATCCTCGGCTATCACGATTATCCCAACGACGTAGTCAAAGAATTCGTGCAAGCCGCCGTTCGAAACGGGATCGATACCATTCGCATTTTCGACGCGCTAAACGACGTGCGCAACATGGAGGTCGCCATCGAGGCCACCAGGGAGGCCGGCGGGCACGTGCAGGCTGCG
>CAYLPL010000066.1:0-8672 GCA_964385545.1 uncultured Clostridia bacterium
GTCGGGCGCAGGAGTCGTGGTCGGATCGCTGGATTTCGCTTCCCCGGTTACTACCGAGGTCGTGGACGTCCTCGACGACGGGACCTGGGGACGTATTGCCGGCGGCGCGAGTGTGGTCCTGGAAATGTAGGAGCCCAAAGACGCCCGTTATTCGGTCGACGGAATCCCCCTTCGATCATCCAGTAACGGCGGGATCGAAGGAGTGATACCGGACGTTACCTTGGATCTTCGCGATGTGGGCAGCTCCACCCTCACCGTGGGGTTAGACACCGACGCCGCGGTTTCCGCCGTCGAAAGATTCGTCCATGAGTACAATGGCCTCAACACTTATCTTAATTCCCTGGGAGAGGAAGAGGGGATTCTACAGGGGGACACCACGTTGCTTCGTCTCCAAAGTCTCGTTCGCCGTAGCGCCACCGACGAAGTCGCCTTCGAGGACGGCGTTTCCCTCAGGATGCTGAGCCAGGTCGGAATAACGGTCGACAAGGAGGGAGAGATGTCCCTCGACTCTGAGGAATTGGCCGCGGCGCTTAGCGAGGATCCCGAGGCGGTGAGGGACCTCTTCGCCGCCGAGGATTCCGTAGAGGGGGCAGACGGTGTGGCCCGCCGACTGCAGGGGCATTTGGAAACGTATCTTCGTTACGGTGACGGAGTCCTGGAACGGCGCGACCAGATGCACGAACGGATGATCCAAAACCTCGATGGCCAAATCGACTCGACCGAGGCGAGGATGGAGCGCCGAGAGGAATCCCTGCGTCGGCAGTTCACACAACTGGAGAGAATGCTCTCCGAATTCCAGACCCAGGGCCAGTGGTTGCAGGGACAAATCAGCAGTCTTTCCGGACGTGACGGCGGATGAACGAAGCATCCCTTTGTTGGTACCTGAGATATCGAGAGGTTTCGAAGAGAGTGCTTCGTGCCGCCGAGGATGGGGATTACACGTGCATGCGGGAGAATTTAGCGCATCGCAGTGAATTGATTAAAGAACTCGATGACGGTGCTCCGCCGCCGGGTGAGGGCCATCGGGCCTTGGATATACTGCGGGAAATATCGGAGATGGATAAAGGGATAGAGCGTCATCTTGTCATAGCCCGGGATAAAGTGGCGGAATCTTTGCAGACCGTCAGAGCCTACGCCGGCGGCAGGGACCTATCCGTCGAGGCCAGGGCCTACGACAGAATGGGATAACACGTTCAGCGAGGTGAGAATCCATGCATATCAATTATGCCCAAAAAACATATCGGAAGACGCAGGTGCAAACGGCCAATCCGGCCGGGCTCATAGTCCTTTTGTACCGGGGAGCTTTGGATCGTCTGCGAGCGGCGCAACACGGTTTTCAATCCGGTGACAAAGAACGGATCAACGCCTCCCTCAAGTCGGCGCAGGACATCATTTTCGAACTCATGGTATCGGTGGACACCTCGGTCGATGCCGAGTTTTCCCTCGGCCTCCTGAGGCTTTACGAATACATGAATCATCGGCTGGTCAGAGCTAACGTGGAGAACGATATCGACATGGTCGAAGAGGTCAGGGAAATTCTCGAGGAACTGTTGGGAGCCTGGTCCCGGGTGACGGCGGATTCGGAGAAGGGCTCCAGCGGGGAGCAGTCGGTAGACCTCACCATCTGAGCGGGGGATTGGAGACCTTGGGAGCCCGGGGCAGGGTCGAGGCGAAATTGGCGGAAACGCGGTCCGGTTTGTGGGAAGAAGCAAGAAGCATCGATCGCGCCATCGAGGAATTGTGGTATCAGGATCGCTGGCTCGAGGGCATAGTCGACGCAGCCGGACATGACGAAGGGGGGGACATGCCGTGAGTCCTATACCCTTCGTCGTCGGTCTCAGCGAAATCTACCGTATCGCCCGAAGGCAGGAGAATCTTCTCGAAGAAGGTCGACCCGAGGAGGCGATTTCTCTTTTAAAGGCAAGGCGGGAAGTCATGGGGAGGATGCACGAGCCGACCTTCGAAACCACCAGACGCCTCCTACCGCTTTGTCATCGAATCCTGGCCGCAGATGAGCGAATATACTCGCTTGTGGCGGCCCTTCGTGCGACTACGATTCACCGCCTGCGAAACCTGCAAGCTTCCGACCACGTCTCTTTTGTCCAGCGTCCCTCCGGTGCTTCCTTCGTTCCAGCGTCCCGATACCTTGATCTGCAGAAGTGATCCCTCAAAGCAAGGATTTTCCCCACTTGGCGGGAATAATATAAGCAACAGCTGAACGAATATTGACCGAAGCCAAGATGCGTAACTCGAAGGAGTGGTCGCGATGCAAATCGAGATTCACGGGAACAACATCGAAGTGACGGATGCTTTGAGAGATTACATCGAAAAGAAGCTCGGCAAGCTGCAAAGGTATTTTGAATATCCCCTCCGGCCGCAGGTAGCCCTATTGGTACAAAAGGAAAACCAGCGGGTCGAGATTACCATTCCGATCAGTAACGGACGTATTCTCCGCGCCGAGGTCGATTCGGAGAACATGTATTCCTCCGTCGACCAGGCGGTAGACAAGCTCGATCGTCAGGTTAAAAAGCACAAGACCCGCCTCAATAGAAAGGCCCGGGAGATGCCCGAGGACCTGATGGAAGAAATGGCCCGGGAGGCGGAAGAAGAACAAGAAGAAGGGGAGCCCAGGCTGGTACGCACGAAGAGCTTCACCATGAAACCCATGGACGCCGAGGAGGCAATCTTGGAGATGGAGCTTTTGGATCATGACTTCTTCGTGTTCACCAGCGCAGAAACCGACGAAGTCAACGTGGTATATCGTCGTCGGGATGGGAATTACGGTCTCATCGAGCCGCGCGCGTGAAGTATCCTGAGGACGTCGCGATAAGGGTTTCCGCCGCGAGTCGGCACGGAGTCGGGGACCGGTTTTGTGACCGGCCCCGCTCTCGTGGGAGGGGTCGGGAATGCTGAAGGATAGGGTAGTGGCTGTGATCTTCGAGGGGGGTAATCCGCGCAGCGATATAGAGGTGAAGATGTCGCGGGTGAGGAAGGGAGTCGCCCTGGACAACATGACCAAGGCGCTGGATTGCCCGGATATCGACGGGGTGATACTCTCGACCAATTTCCCGGATCTCGGGGCCAGGGCGGCGGAAATCGGTGCCCAAATAGATGCTACGGATCGAGATTTCCACTTCGGCCGCCATCTCTCGTGGGTGGTCGAGGAATTCGGGTTGGACAATGTCATATACTTCGGCGGTGCTGCCCTGCCACTGATGCGGATAGACGATCTCACGTGGGTTGCTCGCCGTCTAAAAGAGCTAAAGAACGTAGTCGTGGTTAACAACGCGCAGTCGGCGGATTTAACGGCCTTCACTCCCGCATCAATCATCCGCCACATAGATCCGCCGGAGGCCGACAATTTCCTGGGATACCTGTTGCGGGAGGCCGGCCTTCGTCGCGTATTGATCGAAAACTCCGCCCGAATAAACCTGGATGTGGACACCCCTTCTGATCTGATGGTCCTCAACCGATGTCGTGGGGTGGGACCCGAGACCCGGCGTGCCCTCGACGAGATCGATTTGCCCGCGAACCCTCTCGATGACGCGATCGATGTTTTCTCGCGGCGCGAGCATCCCTATCCCGAAGTGGCCCTCATCGGTAGAGTGGGGCCGGCTATGATGTCGGTTATCAACGCCAACCTGCCGATACGTCTCAGGGTGTTCTCCGAAGAAAGGGGTATGAAGGCGCTTCGACGGGAGGCCCGCGAGGAGGCGATTTCCCTCATAGGTTTCCTGATCGAGGAGCTGGGTCCGCAGAAGTTCTTCGAGTATCTCGGGAGAATTTGCGACCTGGCGATAATCGATACGCGGGTTCTCTTTGCTCATCTGAAGCTCTTCCCATCGGCCCCAGATCGGTTCTATTCCGATCTCGGGATGGTGGAGAGAATCGGTGATCCCTTCATACGCCGCTTCACCAGTGCCGCCGGTGAGGCTCCCATACCAGTGGTCCTGGGGGGGCACTCCATGGTCTACGGAGGTCTGTGGGCCCTTTTGGATGAGAACGGTCTGCTGGAGAACCCGATTCCGGGTATTCCGGGAAGAAGTTAGTCAAACTCCCGGCAGGGATGAAGAGTACTTGAGAGAAATAGACCGATGGTGGGAAGAAAATGTCGAAAATGACACGAAGTCACGGATGGATCGAAAAAACGTCCGATTTCAGTCGCAATCCGCCGGAAGGGCTGGAATCGGAAATATGTTGCATGCCCGCGGTGCTCGCGGCCAACCTGGAGCGAGACGATGATGGCAAAATTATCAAGATAAACATTATCGCGCGCGAGGGTGTGCGATCCCGGACCCAGATAATCCAGGACGCGGTGTCCCTGGTTTTTATCCGCTCCGGTGTGCGGCTATCCGGGGATGCCATCGACGTGATAGAGTGTCGGGATGAAGGACTCATCGGAGGTCCCGGTCGGCCCAGGTTGTCCGCCATCGAGACCTCCCTGGTCGGCGACGAGTACGTGGTGTCCGTGTCGTTGATCAGCGCCGGGGTTTCCGTGACCGGTTCGGCCCGGTTGCATTTGGCCCCGCCGTCGGCAAAACTGACGGCCGGCGTGCAGGCTACCCTGAGGGCGGCGGAGAAACTGGTGCCCGGCGGTTTGGAGTTTCGTACTATCGAGGTTAAGAGGGTGGAACTGGCGGGCGAGGAGATAATAATGTGCGTGGTATCGCCGACGCCTTCATTGCTCAACGGTTCTTTGGTCGGAGCGTCGCGGATTAAAGCCGATCCCTTGGAAGCTTCGGCGAGGTCGGCGCTGGACGCGATCAACCGGACCTTTAGATTTTGAACAAAAGCTGTCGGAACCCGGGTGTCGAGAGCGAAGCCCCCACTTGCTCTTAGCGGAGGCAAGATGTGGTAAACGGGGGGTTGAGACTAAATGTCTCGTATCGTCAAGGCACTTATGACTATTGCAATGCTGCTGATGGTCGGCGGCGCAAACTTCAAGATCGGCTGATCCCTAAGGGGATAGCGACGAGAAGAATACACGACGCCCGGGTTTCCGATGCATTTTCACTTAGGTAATGAGAGGATGCGGCCATGGCCTCGGACTCGATAACGGACTCCGGGGGCCGAAAAGCTCCGATTCGGCCTCTCGGTGCCACAATTTACGCGCTGGTTCTGATCGTCGGCGCTGGCGTTCTCGGTTGGTACCTTCGCGGGTGGTCTCCCGATTACCAGTGGACTGATCTCGTATTCTTCCTCATCATGATAGCCGTTACCGAGGCTTTGCCCATCGATATGCCGGGAGTTCGGGGAACGGTATCGGTGAGTTTCGCCATGTGCTATTCTGCAGCGGTCTTGTTCGGACCGTTTTACGGGGGGCTTTTGACGGCCATCGGTTCCATCAGTCCCCGAGAGGTCTCCGGTAAGATTCCCCTCATCGAGGTCCTGTTCAATCGGGCCCAGCTTTTCGTTGCGGCGGCCGCGGGTAGTCTCGCATTCTCCTACCTTTGGAATGGTTTTTCCGGTCCGGACAGTATGCATTTTGTTCTGAGCGTCCTGGTAGGTGGTGTGGCCTATTTCATCACCAACATGGCGGCCTTTTCCGGTTACCTTGCCCTGAGTTCGGATACCCCCATCATGGAGATTTTGGGTGGCGTACGGTGGGCCGTGCCGAGCTACATGGGCCTACTGCCCATCGCATACTTGAATGTTGCCGTCTACGACACCGTCGGAATGCTCGGGATCGTTGTATTTTTGTTTCCACTCATGGTGGGCCGTTATGCCTTCAAGATGTACCGGGAACTAAGGGAAGTCTTCATCAGCACCATAAGCGCCCTTGCCGCGGCCCTGGAGGCGCGGGATCCACACACCTCCGGCCACGCCGAGCGGGTAGCGAAATACGCAGTTAAGGTCGGGCAGGAACTCGGTTTGGACCGCGAACGCCTCGACCTGTTGGAGTACGTCGCCATCCTCCACGATATCGGTAAGATCGGAATTCCCGACCACATACTGCAAAAGCCGGGGGCCTTCACCGAGGGGGAACGGCGTCTCATGCGACGCCACAGTGCCATAGGTGCCGGAATCATTTCCCGGATAAAGCAGTTGGAAATGGGAGCCGATTGGGTGTTGCATCACCACGAGAGATACGATGGACGGGGTTATCCCGACGGACTCGCGGGCGATGAAATCGCCCTGGAATCTCGTATTCTGACGGTCGTTGACTCCTTCGACGCGATGATGTCCGACAGGCCCTACAAGCGGGCCATGACTTTGGAGGAGGCCCGGGAAGAACTCGCACGCTGCAGTGGCACCCAGTTCGATCCCGAGGTGGTCGAGGCGGTACTGCGTGTCCTCGGTGAAGAGGAGGATGTTGCCTCGCTGGTGGGGGCGGAACCGAAGCTTTTGGCGAACGAGGGCTTGGGAGATGCGGGAAGCGACTCATGATGCTTTTTGCAGTCCCCCTCGGGGTGCTGCTCGGCTGGGTTGCGGGCGGTTCCTTGGAACGTTTGGGCTGCTATCCCTTCCGCCATCCCGTGCTCTTGATAATCGCCTTCGCCATGCAGGTTGGCCTGTCGCGGCTTTCACAATGGGGGATCGGCATCCCCGCGGGTGTCGCCTACGGCGTGCATATCGCCTCCTACGCTTTTCTCCTCGCGGTCCTCGCGCTCAATTTGCGGGTGCCCGGTATCCCGCTGGTTTCGGTCGGTGCCGCCACTAACTTCGCCGTAATCGCCATCAACGGGGGTATGCCGGTGGACGTCGTTACCCTGGAGCGGCTGGGGTATGAATCTTCCGCACAAATGTTGCGTACCGGCGAAAGCTTTACCCACATCGCCCTGGATGAGACCACGCGTCTACCCCTTCTCGGCGACATCATCTTGAGTCCGCGATGGATACCCGGGGCCGCCCTCTTGAGTCCGGGGGATGTACTGATGATGATAGGAATAGTATGGGCCATCGTCGCGGGGATGAAGGGGGTTTGTGGCGCGGACAATTCCTCGGGGGTAAAGTGTTCCCATGGTAGGTAAGAAATGTCATTGGAGGGATAATGGATGAAGTACTTCGGTGGTAGACTGGTAGTGGGCCTCGCGGTATTGTCCGCGGGCCTGCTCTTGTTGCTCGAAAATCTCGGGATCGTTGACGACGTGGAACCTTATTGGTCTTATTGGCCGGTATTTCTCATTGCCTTAGGCCTGGTATGGTTGACCCGCGGTCTGTCCGAGACGACGGCGGGTCCACTGTGGGGTTCGGTGATTACCGGAGGCATCGCGCTCCTTTTGGGCATCGTGTACCTGGGTAGCAACCTCGATTTGTGGTTCTTCGAAATTGGCCTCGTTTGGAGTCTCTTTTGGCCCGTCATCCTCATCTTGGTGGGTTATACCCTCCTGCGCGGTCGGAGCAGCGGCACCGGGGGACGGACTGCTTTCATGGGCGGCATAGAAATGGGCGGCGCCCGGAGTTGGGTTCTCGAAGGTGGCAGCTATCTCGCCGTCATGGGCAGCATAGAGATGGACCTGACCGCCGCGGAAATCGCCGAGGGGGAAACTCTGCTCGATTTGACGGCGGTGATGGGTTCCATAGAGATCCGGATGCCGGGCGACGTCACCGTGATATATGACGGTTCCGCCGTGCTCGGAGCGATAACTTTTCTCGGGGAAGAGGATGGTGGCGTGGTGGCGTCACGGCGCACGGAAAGGCCTGGTGGAGACGGCGATAAGGTCTTGCGAATTCAGGCAAGAAGCATCATGGGAAGCGTGGAGATTGAGGAGGCTTGATGCTCGCATGGATGGGGTCAATCACGGTAACGATGGGGATCACAGACCTTCCTGGGATGAGTATTTTCTCAACATAGCGGATGTGGTGGCGACTCGCTCTACCTGTCCCCGCAGGGCCGTGGGGGCGGTTTTGGTCAGGGAGCGGCAGATATTGAGCACGGGTTACAACGGGGCCCCGAGGGGACTGGAGCATTGCACCGAAGTGGGATGCATAATGCGAGACGGCCATTGTGTCCGTACCAGCCACGCGGAAATGAACGCCATAGCACAGGCGGCCTACCACGGAGTCGCGGTCAAGGGGTCGACGCTATACTGCACCGATAAACCCTGCCTGATATGTACGAAACTGCTCATTAACGCCGGCATTCGGCATATCGTATATCGCCGCGAGTACGAGGATCCGGTGGCGGACGCCATGATCGCAGAGGCCGGGATCACCCTGCAAAGAATAGAGCGGTAATTAGTCTTCTCGGGTACCAATGTGGATACTCCGATGGTCGGGGAGCTCGGGCTCCTCTCCCGCGACTAGACGATATCAGACTCTCTTGGAGGAGGAATTCGTTTGGCCCCCCATGGCGTCGACAGAATACCATCCCGGGTGGATACATACCTGTTCGATCTGGACGGGACCCTGGTGGATTCTGCGAGGAGAATCCGAAGCACCCTGCGAAAGACCTTGCAAAACTGCCTGGGTTTGAGCCCGGACGAAGACGAGATCGCCGGACATACCGGCGTGTCCCTCGCGGATATCATGCGATCCTACGAACCAAAACGGGTGGAGGAATTGGTCGAATACTATCGCGATTACTATGCTTCCATCGGCCCCACACCGCCCTTTCCCGGTATCGTCGACATCCTGCGGTCTTTGCGGGAGCGAGATTGTAGACTCGCCGTGGTAACCACCAAGGGGCGGGAATCGGCCGAGGATCACCTTCGCGAAGCCGATCTGGTGGG
>CAYLPL010000067.1:0-8666 GCA_964385545.1 uncultured Clostridia bacterium
TTACCAGATCCCCGGCGGAATGCTTTCAAACCTACACTCGCAGCTCAACGGCCAGGGGCTTTCCGACAAGTATGCGGAGGTACTCGAAGAGGTGCCCCGGGTCCGGGCCGAGATGGGATATCCCCCGTTGGTAACACCGATGAGCCAAATAGTGGGAACCCAGGCGGTACTCAACGTCGCCACCGGAACCCGCTACGGCGTAAAGTCCAAGGAGATCCGGGACTACGTCCGCGGTCTCTATGGACGTCCCCCGGTCCCCATATCCGACGAGATCAAACAAAAGATCATCGGGGACGAAGAGGTCATCACCTGCCGGCCCGCAGAACTCCTCGACCCCATGATGGAAACCGCCGGCGAAGAGATATCCGAGTACATCCAGCAGCCCGAGGACGTGCTCTCCTACATCCTATTCCCGCAACCCGCGCTGGAGTACTTCAAGTACCGCGCAGAACACGGGATAGAAGTCTGAACTCGAGCAAACCAAGCTGAAGGAAGGGGTCCGACCGGTCGGTCGGACCCCTTTTCCTTCGGAGCAATCAGGCGGAGCTCACTCGTATCTTACCGTCGCATCATAGCCCGAATCGGAGATGGCCCGGGCAATCCGGTCTTCGGAGATCTGTCCTTCGTCGAAGTCCACGCGAACCAGCTTCCCCGGCAGATCCACGGTGACCTCGGACACTCCCGGGAGGGTCTTTGCGGCGGCTCGAACCACCGACACACACCCCTCACAGGCCATGTTGGGAACGAAAAGGATTGCCGTCTTCACGCCGTTGCCTCCCTTCGGATAAAGCAAACAATTCCTTCGGTTCACGACGACGATGAAGGCTAGGGCACCGATGGTGGTCAGCGGGGCCAGCCACGCGGCGAGCGGGTACTGGGTCACCACCGGCAGGGCGGGATGGGTACCCAGCAAATAGTCCGATAGATCGTTTAGCAAAAACCAGCCCGCGGGCACCATCAGTGCGTATGTGCCGGGCGGGTAAAGCATGCCGTAGGCCACCGCCTCCAAGATCATGCCCACGTGACTCCAAAGAAGAACCGCGCTCAAAGGATCCATGGCCGCACCCATGGTTCGCGCGTGGCTCAAGATGGCTACCGTCCATATCCCGTACTTCAGGGCTGAAGCCCACGCCAAAGCGTCGAGGGCACGAGAAGCCTTTCCCCGCAACCTCATCCACAATGCCGCCGCCACGAACAGCGCCGCCAGGGGGCAATCCGGCACCACGGGCCAAAGATATGCGGGGGTAGCCGCCAGATGTCTCCAGTACCAGAGTATACCAACGACAAAAGAGATCCCGTTTATCCCGGAAACCAGGGACATGACTAGACGATTGGATAAAACCGAGCGCGCAAAACTCACCAAAAAGCCTCCGTCTCAACGGGTTTCGAAACCGGTAGCCAAGACCTCCACGTCCATGGTTTCCGAATAGGTCACCGAGAAATGCCGGGAACTGCCGTCGGGAAAACGCCAGCTGTAACGCAAGTTTACGGCGCCTTTGACCTCGAAGCGACCCGGTCGCTCCCACAAGACCGAGAACTCCTCCCCGGGATAAAACTCCATTCTCAGGTCTTCGACTTCGTCGGGGACGTCTCCGACCTTCGCCTCGACCCGATACTCGGCCCGTCGTCCCGTCATCCAGCACTTCGGCCCCAGGATTTCTATCTCGGGGACGATTTCTTCGGCGGTATCGCAGGCAAAGACGTGTTCTCCCTCTTCATCAGTTACCCATTCCTTCGTCCGCAACACCTCCCCGGACTCGGTGAGGGACGCCGCCGTGACCTCGTGGGGCTCACCATCGGGAAGATCCAGCTCTAGCTCGCCGCGAAGACCATCCGTCCTTTGCGCCACCTCGTCCCCGTCCAATCGCCACTCCCATCGATCGTGGACGAGATGACGATCTTTTTTGAGGGTGGTGTTCTTGTTCTGATAGATTGCCGTGATGAGGGGTATATCCTCGTCGCCCTCTCGGCGTTCTCTCTTTTCTGTTGCCCGGGGATTGAATGCCGAAAAGAGATCAAAGAGGGCGTCGGCGCCGCGACCGAGGAAATATCCCATGCCGCGACCAACGGCCGGGACATCCCCCACGCCCAGCTCCTCGGCGAGGGCCCGCGCCACCTCTTCGCGTTCCCCCAGATCACCCCCGACGGGTACGAACACCTCGCGGCGCGGTCCGACCGGGTAAGTGGCAGAATCCACTTCCGTCCACCAATCGTTGCTGCCGACCGTCGGCCGCACCACCTGCCACCAGTTGGGTGCCCGAACCACGATCGAGGACACCTCCGCCCGCGGTCGCGGTACCCCTCGAAGGCTCTCGTTGACCGGGATATCGAGGTCTCCCTCCTTCCAGGGTATGGTCACGCTCACGGGCAGTTGGACTCGCAGCATCCCGTCATCGAGCCGCCTTTGCTCCCGCAACCACTCCATACCCATGCGGCGAATCCCGCTGGCCGCCCGCGGCAGAACGTACTCGCCGAGGAACTTGCCGGCACGCCGTCGCAGGAAGTCCACGATTACCGACCTCAGATCGGTACCGATGGGAACCTCGTCCAGTATTCCGTCTAACAAGACCTCGCTGGCCCGCGCCGTGGTGTAGTAGCTTCGGGCCGAGATGCGGGCCGCGAGATAATCTAGATAGCCGCGCGGCAGGCCCGTCAGAACATCCTCCCTTGTTCCCTCCACCTCGGATACGGGGCGTGCGTCGGCGAATCGATCGCCCAGGCGCGAGGGATAGCGGCGCGCGAGCCAGCCGAAGTAATCACCGCTGCTTTCAGGCACCAAGACCATCCCCTCTTCCAGGAGGTACCGGTGATAGAGGGGTTCGAAGAGATCCCGTGTCCTGACGACCACGTATTGCACGCCGCCCAAATCCTCGGGGAAGGCCCACTGTGGTTCTCCGGTGTTCCTCGTCATTCCCGTGCCTAACCTGTGCGATTCCACGTCGCCGGCCACCCGCAGTGTCAGGGCGACTTCGGCGCCGATGGCGCCCGAGTGAGGCGAAGCCACGAAGATCACCCGCGGAGCCGTATCGGTCCGGGCCAGCCAGCGCCGCACGGGGAGGGCCGCGGCACCCAACGCCACAACGGCGTCGGCCTTCGAAGCCGCATCATCCAGACTTTCCTCATCCCCGGACAGCTCATCCGCGAGGTCCACCACCTCGACGTCCTCGACCTTTTCGGTCAAGACTTCTCGTATCTCGTCGACGCCGACATAGGGGGGTGCCGTAAGCAGCAGAATCCTCCCGGGAGGTTCTTCCGCCAGGACTGCTTTTGGATATGCCGATAACAAGAGGAGCGGTATCAGAAGAATCCAGGCCAGGGTCTTCATCGGCCATCCCCTCCCTCGCGCTCACCCGTTGCCGGGATACCGAGGTTCTCGATGCGTAATACGGCAGCGGGTAGTGCATCCTCCAGACGCTTCCTCAAGACATCTCGCCAGGCATCATCTTCCTCGGTCAGGGAAAAACCCTCCCCCTCGGGAATCATTCCCACGGCATATCCTCCGCCCTCCGGAATATCGATGCGCCGCCGACCGATCTCCACCTGCACCGCATTGTCCTTCGATATACCGCATATGGCCAGGGGTATCCCGGCAAAGGTCGGACTCGGCTCGAGGACATCTACCGGCGCAGGAAACTCATCCAGCGCCCTCTCCGTCTCAAATTGCATCGTCTCCCCGGACCAAAGCCTTTGTCTTACCAAGACGCGTCCCGTCTTCTCGGACCCGGACACATCGTCGCGCAGCTCCTCGGTCCAGGCGACATCTTCTCCACCCCCGCCGTCAAAGACCGTGCGCGCTTCCATCGTCAGAACAACCGCGGGGCCCTTCCCACGATTGCCCCCTGCGACGCCGAAGAGTCCACGCAAGGGGTTAGCCCACCAAAGCAAAGCTGCGATCGCCAATACAATGAGTAACCATGACCATGTCGATTTCACCGGGCTCACCATCTCGAGGGCCGTTTCCCATATATTACCATATTATCGCCCAAGTGCAACGCCGAAACCTTCCCGGCGCTATGGGATGAGGGGTACGAGTATCACCCGGCGGCGGACACGGCGGGACAGCAGGGCCGGGTAGGATCGAAGATGTGTCTAGCGATCCGAGGAGTGATCGTCTTTCATGGAGGGATGGGATGAAACATAGAAGCGAACCAATTCCTCGACTATTTCGTCGCGCTCCAGGTGCGCGGTCAGCGCCCGGGCATTGCGATGTGCGGTGATGTATGCTGGCTCGCCGGTCAACAGGTAGTAGGCAATCTGTTGCACGGGATCATAACCGCGTTCCTGCAGGGCGGTGTGCATCAGGTGCAAGGCCTCGGCGAAGTCTTCTCGCTTCGGCGCTGATGCTTCCTCTCTTATTATCCTGGTATCCTTAGAATTCCGTTCACTCATCGGCGACCCTCCTCGTGCTGACCCTTTCGCCCCCCGGGGGCCAACTCCTCCCGACCAATTCCGACACCAAACCTGAATCAGCCGTTCTCTTCCAATAAGCTTCGTAAGGTTAGGGCATTCTCCGGGGCGTAGTCGGCATAACAATTGTTGAACATCACGTAGGTTGTCTCGGTTTCGCGTGCCATCTTCTTAATCGGGGTGAGCAGTTCGCCGAGTTCCTCCTGGTCGTAAAGGTAGCGGAAACGTTCTGCCGCCGTGGCCACGCGCCCCCTCCAGGTCCTGGCGTTCCTACCGTGCAAACGGACATATCCCGTGGATGAGGTCGGTGCCACTACGGTGGGAATGGAACCGGAACCAACCTGCGGTTCATCCACGGTGACAAGACCCAGACCCAAACCCGCAAGAAAGCTTCGCGTCCGCGGGAATACCTCCTCGCGAAACCACGACCTGTGGCGAAACTCCACCACTCCCTCGACTCCCGCGAGGAGCTCGGCGGCTCGATACAACCAGGCCAGGTTATGCCGCAATTCCTCCCGCCCGTTGGCTCTAAACGAGGGGGGAAATTGCAAGAGAACCACACCGAGTTTGCCCCTGGACCGCAGGGGTTCGATGCCCTCGAGGAAGCGGGAGAAGGATTCCCGCACGAGAGCGGGATCGGGATTGCCATGCGCATCCACGCCGCTTTTCAGCTCCGCCGGTAATCGATCGGCCTTGACCCGGTGCCCCGTCATAGCCGCGAAAGCCTTGACATGAAAGGTGAAACGATCGGGGGTGCGCTCAGCCCAATTTTGCGCGTAACGCCGAGGGGGAAGCGCATAGAAGGTGGAGTCCACCTCGACCGTATCGAAGTGTTGCGAGTAATATCGCAAAAGACCCTCCGGCGACCGCACGTCGGCCGGATACCAGGCCTCCACCATGGATTTGTCCGCCCAGGAACAGGTACCGACTCGGATCATGCCTACACCTCCGGATAGCGGCGCAACCGCCTCATCGATCCCAACGAGCGGGGAACCTGGCCCTTCCGAAACCCCCGCACGCTGGAAACCAAAGTAGTGCCTGGATCGTGGCCAGGATGACGAGGCCCGAGGGCCAAAACCCGGGCACCGCATCTGCGGTGAGGGGAAAACGGATGGTCCAGTGACTCCAACCGCCCATTGCCGACAGTGCGAGTATCCAGGCCATCCAACGAAACTTCTTCTCCTCCGTGCGGCGAAACAGGGTCCCGTAACCGAACGCCAGCAGGGTATACACCGGGGGATTCCACTGAGCGGCCAACGACCAGGCCGGGCCGATAACTTCCAACCCCCTGGTGGTGGCCCAAAGCATCCCGAGCGGCACCGCGAGCGCGGCCAGGGTTGTCAATACGCCGGTAAACGGGCCCCAGCTGATTCTCATCAGCGGGGCGGGAGTCACCTGGGAAGCCGGCCTAATGGTGCGCATGATCTTAAAGAGGGCATAGAGCAATAAAGACCAGAGGTATATCCCCGCCACCGGTCCCGCCAACAAAGTCGCCAGGAGGGTTGCAGTCGAATCGCCGGCCGAGGAGACTTGCCAGGTGGTAACCGCACTCCCCAAAAGGCGAAGTCCCAGCACTACTATCATGGTGCCACTCCAAAAACCGGGACGATTCAACCACTTCCACACGCCCCATAACAATGCCGCAATTGTCAGGACCAAACCCAGGATGCGCAAATCGCCGGAAACCGTGGCCATGTAACCCGGAAACAACGCCGGACCGAAAAAATCGGGAACGGAATAGGACCCGCGTGAGACCCATTGGAGGAACGATCCCATCACTGGTAGCCCCATCATCACGTCCCGGCCTCCCCGGGATCGGCTGACCCCGGACGCCACACTCCACGTCCGAGGAAGCGATCGTATTCCGACCACTCGCCCGGCGGGGTAGCCTCTCCCACGGCCACCATTTGCCCCACCTTCCCGCTGAGCATGTCCGCGTGGTGCAGGGCCACCGCTTCGGCGGTTTGGGGCAGGATGGGTGCCCCGTACTCGCGCTCGCCGTGGTGGCTCAAGAGCAAATGCGCCAGATGAAGCGCACGATCACCGCCGAGATGGTCGATCGTCGTCAACCACCCGCGAAGCATCTCGTAGCCGAGCACAACGTGGCCCACCAGGCGTCCCCGGGAAGTGTAATCTATGTCGACATGGTAACTGTATTCCTCGATCTTGCCGACGTCGTGCAGCAGGGCCGCCGCGGTAAGGAGTTCCCAATCCAGCCGGTCTCCCCCGGGCCGACCGCCCCTGAGGGCGGCCAGGACCTCGAGGGAGTGCTCCAACAGACCGCAAAGATGCGCGTGGTGTATTCGCTTGGCGGCCGGCGCCCAGATGTAGCGCCGGTAAAACTCCGGATCTCCGAAGATCTCCAGGAGGAAGCGGGCTACCGGTCCCGCAGGCAGTTGCTCGATGGCCGACCAAAGCTCCGCTTCCATCTCCTCCAGGGGGCGGGCACTGGTGGGGATGAAGTGCTCCGGCCTTACCTCGTCGGATCCCAGGGGACGAATGTCCTCTACTACGAGCTGCAGGGTACCCCGGTAGTCATTTACCTCCGCCCCGATCCATACGGGATCCCCCCTTCGGAAGATCTCCGCCAATTCCTCGGCACGCTCCCAAACCCTTCCTTCGATGAACCCGGTCCTGTTCCTGAGCTTAAGGTGCAAAAACGCGCCCTTGGCCGGATCCCTAAAGGGGCGAAGATCCTTGACCACCACCGCAAATATACCCTCGATGCGTTGCCCCTCTTCGAGGTCCGGAATAGATATGATCTGGATGTCGATATCGCTCATACTTTTTGTACCTTCTCGCCTCCGAAGCTCTCCCAGCTGACGATTTCCTCTAGATCCTTCCGTCGCTTGGGCTTCGGCACGGAGGCGGGATATCCGAGGGGTAGCAGTGTGACGATCTTTTTGGCTTCGGGCACCCCGAGGATGCGTTTCGCCTCGTCCTGATCGAACAATCCTATCCAGCAGGTGCCCAGGCCCAAATCCTCGGCGGCGAGCGTGATATGATCGACGGCGATGGCGACATCGACGGCGTAAGAAGGTACGTCGCAGGTCATCATCCGGTCCGGGTCGGTCGCCACGGCGGCGATGATGACGGGCGCCTCACCAACAAAGGCCTGTCGTCCCGCTATCTCAGCCAACTCCTCTCGCACAGTCGCATCGCGGACCACCACGAAATTCCAGGGCTGACGATTCGAAGCGGAAGGAGCCAGGCGGGCTGCCTCCAACACCTTCTCCAATAACTCCTCGGGCACCGGATCCGCCTTGTATGCCCGCGTGCTGCAGCGAGATCTTGCGAGTTCGAGAAAATCTTTCATTTTGTCCCCCCATCGAGTTTGAGAGTCTCTTTACACTCGGTTTCAGCTTCCACCCAGCGCGATGAGTTCCTCCCCGAGGGCCGCCGGTTTCACCCCGGTTCTTTGCCGGTCGGCTAACAATCAATCAAGCGACGTCCGATACATAAAGTGTAGGGAGAGGAAGCTCTCACGAGGGACGGGGGAATCCCGGAAAGATCCCGCTTCCCCCGGCCGAGGCTAGCCTAGGGATCCGCCGGGAATTCCGCTCCTCACGAGAGGAAACCGGGATCACCCGGTACACTTCCACGCCCGCGGGTGGGTCCTCGACACCGGATCCACCCGCATGATTCGACTAGCGACAACCCTTACAGCCGGAGCATCCCCCGGTGGAACAGGCCTCCCCACAGCCGCGCCCGGCACGGTGCACGGTAGTGATCCGCTGACGTACTTCCGCAGAATCGCAATTGGGACACGGTACCCTGTCCCGCTCACTCATGGTTACGAAAGCGGAGAACTCCTCACCACACCGGGGACAGACGTAATCATATGTCGGCAATATCCACACCTCCGTCGAGATTATGATAACTCGAGGTCCCCCGATCCGGGTACCCGTGAATTACCCTTACAACTGCAGTTTACCCGATACCCCCCGGGGCATAAAGCGCGGGGGGCCGTTCTCAACGGGCAACTTTCGCCGTGACGCCGATTCGGAGTAAAATCCGGTTAGAACGAATTCAGCGGAGGTGCTTTATGGCTGACAAGAAATTCGTAACTGCAAAGATGGTGGACGGACGTCCCCTCGCGAATGTCGGTGAGTACACGATCAGCATGCGCGAGGACGAACCGAGTCCGGTCGATCTCCTGGTGGCCAGTGCCGCGGGATGCGCGTCGCTCACCCTGCAGGCGATCCTCGAAAAGAAACGGATAACGGTGGAGGAATTGAAAGTCGATATCGAGGCAACCT
>CAYLPL010000068.1:0-8604 GCA_964385545.1 uncultured Clostridia bacterium
CAGGTTGCGGCACATCGTTACGCGGCACGAGGGTGGTGGCGGATTCATGGCCGACGGATATGCCCGTGCCTCGGGTATCCCCGGGATCAATCTGGTGATTACCGGTCCGTGCGTGACCAATAGCGCGACCGCCCTGGGACAGGCCTTTACCGATTCATCGCCACTGCTTATTATATCGAGCCAAAACGACCCGCGTTACATGGATAGGGACATGGGTGCCCTCCATCAGATGAAGGATCAACTGGCGCACACTTACGGTTGTACCGCCTGGAACGCGCGGATCAACAAAGTGAGCGAGATCCCCGAAGCCATCTTCGAGGCTTTCGATTATTTGCGGACCCAACGTCCGCGGCCGGTTCATTTGGAGATCCCCACCGACGTTTTGGAGATGGAATCCCCGGTGGATCTTGGAGATCCCCGGGAACCGCTCTTTACGGCCGCGGATCCAGCGGAGATATCCGTCGCGGCGAGGATTATGGCGGAATCGGAAAGACCCCTGATCTGGCTTGGCGGCGGCGCCAAGGACGCACCGGAAGAAATCACCGGGCTGGTGGAACTCCTCGACGCAGCGGTCATCACCACGTCGGCGGGCAAGGGGGTCGTATCGGAGGCCCACCCCCTGTCGCTGGGGAACTGCGTCCGCTCGGATATTCTCAAAGAGAAGATCGAGTACTTCGATACCGTACTGATCATCGGAAGCGAGCTGGGAGTGGCCGAAACCGCTGGCGGAGAGCTTAATCTACCCTCCGAAATGATTTGGGTGGATTTGGAACCGAGGGAATCCAAATACGATTACGTACCCACCCTGGCCATCCGAAGTGATGCCGAATTGTTCGCGCGTGCCCTGCAGGAGGAACTGGAGGGTACGAGCTTCCCCGACCGCGAACCCCATCGGGAGTTCGTCGCAAAACTGCGGGAGGAGCTGCAAGGAGAGTATTCCTCTGCCCTTGATTTGGAGATGGCCGGGATAGTTGCGGATATCCGCAATGCCCTCGGTCCCGACGATGTGCTCGTGGCGGACATGACGACCCTTTGCTACCGTGCCTCACGATTGTATCCGGCTTACGCGCCGCGAACATATTTGTTCCCCCAGGGATTCGGTACTTTGGGCTGGTCTGCTCCGGCTGCCTTCGGTGCTAAGCTCGCCGTTCCAGACCGTAAAGTGGCGGCCATAGTGGGCGACGGGGGTTTCCTCTTCGCCGCCCAGGAGCTGGCCACGGCGGTCAAGTACGAGATATCGGTGCCTGTCATCATTCCCAACAACGAGCACTACGGCATCGTGGCCAAGACCATGCAGGAGCGTTACGGTCGCAGCATGGCCACCGACATTCACAATCCCGATTACGTGAAATATGCGGAGGCTTTCGGCGCCAGGGGAATGCGTCTCGACGATTCGAGCCAACTGCTGGCGGCCCTAAACGAAGCCTTCGAATCGTCCGGACCGACTCTCATAGATCTTCCGGTAGAATTCTGAGAGGGTGACCTGCATGAGCGATCTTTTCGATGCCCTTCTGTCTCGCAGGGCGAAATTGCGCGGTGTCGAGGGAGTTATTGGTGGCCTGAGGAGGCAAAAGCGAGATGCGGTGCCGCTTCACTACGGCTACCCGTATCCCGATTCCTATCCTCTCCAGGATCTCTCCGAGGCCGCGGCGGCGTCCCTTTTGCGGGACGGTGCCGAGTGCGTCAATTACGGTGGAGGGGATCTCGCCGACCAGTTTTCCGGGATGGTGCGGGATAGATTGCGCACGCGCGGCATAGCCTGCGGGGAAGACGAAATCATTATCACAGCTGGTTCTTCCCAGGCCATCAACCTGGCCTGCGCGGTGTTTGTAGACGTGGGCGACCGGGTACTCGTGGAGGCTCCGAGTTACATGGGTGGGTTGAATTCCTTCCGCAACTTCGGCGCGGACATGGTTGCGGTCGAGGTAGACGAGGATGGCGTTCTCACGGATCGCTTGAGCGACATGCTTTCGAAATGGCGCGATGGCGGAGAGAAGATGCCCAAGCTGCTCTATCTTATCGCCAATTTCAACAATCCTTCCGGATGTACCACGTCGCTTTCACGTCGTCGGGAGTTGCTGCAGCTTTCTCGAGAATACGGGTTCTTAATCCTCGAAGATGACGCCTACGGCGAGCTGCGGTTCTACGGCGAGGATATTTCGCCCCTGGGAGCGTTGGACACCGAGGGGAGAGTTATCCACGTTGGCTCGATGTCGAAAATCCTCGCTCCCGGAGTCCGCCTGGGTTGGGCGGTGGCGGATCCTCACATCATACGGATGTTCAACGTCCATAAGGCGGACGGAGGTACCAGCCCGCTGGCGCGCACCATAGTGGCTGGTTATCTCGAGAATGCGGACCTGGAAAGCAGGCTGGCACAACTTCGAGCCGGTTACCGGGCGCGTCGCGATGCGGCGGTCGAAGCGCTGGAAGAATTCATGCCAAGCGGTTGCAGCTGGACCTATCCCGAGGGGGGCTATTTCATTTGGCTCACCGTTCCCGAAGGTCTCGATTCGGAGGATCTGCTCCCGGAGATGGCCGAGGAGGGGGTCAAACCCCTGGGTGGACGGCAATTCTATTGCGACGGTCGCGGGGCGCGCAATTTCCGCATTTCCTACAGCTATCCCGAACCCGAAGAGATTCGCCGGGGTATAGAGTTAATGGCCCGGGTAATCCGTCGTCATCTGGAAGCGTAGGCCCGGGTTGTCTTCGCTTCAAAGTTGCGGTGAACGGTGGTTCGCCCGCGAGACCGACTTCGTCGAGGATATGAGCGAATACTGGGGACGGTGGGGGGTAAACTCGGAAGTGGGCCGGTTGCGATCCGTTCTCTTGCACCGCCCCGGCGAGGAGATCGAGAGGGTGCGAGATCCCGCCTCGGCCCGATGGCTCGAAACGATGGATTGCGACCTTGCCCGCACCCAACACGATACAATGGCCGACGTATTCAGGGATTTCGGGATCGACGTGTATTACGTCGTCGGAGGGCGTCGCGATCGCCCCAACGCCCTTTTCGTGCGGGATCTGCTCGCCATGACGCCCGAGGGCGCCATACTGGCCCGGCCCGCCATGGAGGTGCGGAGGGGAGAAGAGGTAGCCGTCGCCGCGACGCTCGCCTCCCTGGGAGTCCCCATACTTAGGACGATCAGCGGCCGGGGCACCTTCGGGGGTGCCGATTTGATGTGGGTGGACGAACGCACGGTCATAGTCGGTGTTGGCAACCGCTCCAATCGTGCCGGAATCCGCCAAATCGAAGAAGTCTTGCGTCCCCAGGGCGTGGAGGAGTTCATCCGTTTTGCCCTTCCTTATGGGCAGGCGCACATCGACGGGCTATTCAATTTTGCCGATCGGGATCTGATCTGCTTTTTCCCCTGGCAGGTTCCCTTCGAAGTCGTCGATCGTCTCCGTCGGCGCGGGTTCCGCCTGGTCGAAGTCGCCGATCCCGTGGAGGCGAAGGTGAGTATGGCGACCAATTTCATCGCCCTCGAACCCGCTAAAATTGTGATGCCTACGGGGAATCCAAGGACGCGGGCCGCCCTCGAAGGGGAGGGCGTGGAAGTCATCGAAATTGACGTGAGCGAGCTTCAAAAGGGGTGGGGTGGCATACACTGCATGACGGCACCCCTCGCCCGCGATCCGCTGTCCGCCGGGGCGCGCCCCGAGGATCCGAGTCTCGAAATGAAACCCAACGATAGGGAGACAAATCTCTCATGAAGAAGACCCCGATGGTCGTGTCTATCGCAGTTTTGTTGGTATCGATTCTCGCAGGATACGGGGGGATGGCCTCGGCCGATACCGATTTCGCGAAGCTGAGCGAGAGTCCCTTCACCGGGAATGAGCCCGGCATCGACCTTACCGCCGATTCCGCCATCGTGGTGGATCTCGTCACCGGCGATATACTGTTCGAAAAGAACGCCGACGCTAAGATGGGACCGGCCTCCCTGGTCAAGATCGCTACGCTGACACTCGTCTTCGAGGCATTGGCGGAAGGCGAGGTTGATCTCGAGGAGACCGTGACTGTGAGTGAACGCGCCTGGTCCGCCAACGTGGTCGGCTCGCGGATGTTCATCGAGGCCGGTGAGGAAATACCGCTGGATCTGCTGGTACAGGGCATAGCCGTCGCCTCGGGGAACGATGCCTGCATAGCGGTGGCGGAACACCTCGGTGGCAGTGAAGCTGGGTTCGTCGCGAAGATGAACGAACTGGCGGATCTTTTGGGAATGGAGAATACCAATTTCGCGACTCCGCACGGTCTGCCGGCCGAAGGGCAGCATACCACCGCCCGGGATATCGCCAAATTGGCCCGGCATTTCAGTCTCAGCTATCCCGAGGCCGAGGCATACACCAGCCAGGAAGAATTCGTCTACGGTGTGCAGACGCCCCATCGCCACTGGAACGGATTATTGTTCAAAGATGACAGAGTCGTGGGACTGAAGACCGGCTACACCGCCGAATCCGGGTTCCACCTGGCGGCCACCGCTCGCGATGGTGAAAGGCACTACCTGGCCCTGGTGATGGGCATCGGTGCGGACAACTCCCTCGATTACGGGGAGGGAACCTCGACCCGCGAAGATGAGGCCGGAGCCCTTTTGGATTGGGCCTTCGATAATTTTCGCCTCCACGAAGTGCCCACCCCGCGGGAGATCCCCGATTCGGTGCGAGTCTTCGGAGGCAACCCCATGGAGGTTGGTCTCAAGATGGAGTCCCGGCGCCAGCCAATGACCCTGCCGAAGGGTGTCGAGCGAGAATTGGCTTACCGGGTTTCCGTGGACGAGCCCCTGCGCGCACCCATCAGCCAGGACGATCCGGTGGGTTCCGTCGAGGTCTTCTGGAAGCCTTCCGACGAAGATTCGGAGACGCTTTTGGCGCGCTGGAACCTTCATCCGACGACGGACGTGGAAATCGGGGGATTGTGGCGCCGTTTCGTAGATTGGTTAATACTCCTTTTCAACCAGTGAGGGAATGCTCTCGATAGGGCGGCGCGCACTTTGCGGTAGGAATATCTGATAAGATAGGAAACAGACGCGATGGGGGTAGATTCACCCACGGGAGGTATCGATCTATGTCATCGAGGCGACGCAGAGCGGTAGTCTGGACTTTTTTGGGAGTAGTTGCCGCATTCCTGCTCCTTTCGTCCACGATCGCATATTACTACACAGAGATCCTGTGGTTCGATGAGCTGGGTTTTCGAGACGTATTCGTCACCCGGATCCTGGCTGGCGCCGCCTTGGGACTGGTGGCCGGCTTGGCCTTTGCTCTATTTCTGTGGGTCAACCTAAGGATAGTTCGCGCCACCATAATGCAGCTTTGGAGTCAGGCGGAAGAGCTCGGTCTGGGGGGATTGATCCGACCGCGGACCATCGACCGAGTGAGCATCCTGATTTCGGGGGTCTTCGGGTTGTTGGCGGGAATATCCCTATCCACCGAGTGGGAGATGGTGCTGCGCTACGTAAACCGAGTTCCGTTCGAGGTAGCCGAACCGATATTCGGACGGGACGTGGGTTTTTACATCTTCACCCTCCCGGTTTATCAGCTGGTTTTCGGATCCCTCAGTTTCCTGTTGCTTTTCGCGCTGGTCATAATGGCATTGGTCTATTTCTTCTCCGGATCCATCAACCTCCTGGGTGGTCGCATCAACGTCCACCCCAAGACCCGCCTGCACCTGGGCGGTTTGTTGGCCGCGTATTTCGTCGTCAGGGCCTGGGGTTACTGGTTGGATGCCTACGATCTCCTCTATTCGCCTCGGGGCGTTGCCTTTGGGGCTTCTTACGCGGACATCTTCGCCCAGCTGCCCGCTCTGCGCATCATGGTGGTAGTCTCCCTGGTCGCCGCCGCTTTGACGCTTTGGTATATCCGGGCGAGGGACATACGCTGGGTTTACGCCGCCCTGATACTCATGCTCATCGGTGCCGTGGGCTTGGTCAACGCCTACCCGATGGCGATACAGCGTTTGGTGGTGAGCCCGAGCGAATTGGCCCGGGAAGCCACCTACATCGAACACAATATCGATTTAACCACGAAAGCCTACGGCCTGGAGGAAATCGACGAGCGGCAGTTCCCCGCCACCGGTAGCCTTTCCTGGGGGGATCTCGAGGAAAACTGGGATACCATCGAGAACGTGCGCATCTGGGACTGGCGACCACTTTTGACCACCTTCCGCCAGCTTCATAGCATCCGCGCCTACTACGAATTCCTGGATGCCGACGTGGGTCGCTACGAAATCGACGGCGACTATCGCCAGGTATTGCTGTCGGCGCGGCAGATCGATTCGAGCAGGATACCGGGAGCGCAAACCTGGGTAAATCAGAGACTCCAGTACACCCACGGTAATGGCATCATAATGACTCCCGCCTCGGAGGTCAGCGAGGACGGCCTGCCCATCATGTACGTGGAGGATATACCGCCGCAAAGCGACATCGACCTCGAGGTAGATAATCCCGCGGTGTACTACGGCGAGGGTCCCATGGATTACGTTATAGCCAACAGTCGCGAACCGGAAATTCACTATCCGGAAGGTGACAGAAACGTCCGCGTCCATTATGAAGGTGATGGTGGGGTACCGCTGGAAGGGTTCCTGCGCCGCAGCGCATTTTCGCTGCGCTTCGGGGATTACAATATCCTGATAAGCGCGGCTTTGCAGCCCGAGGCACGCATAATGTATTACCGCAATATCCAGGACAGGATCCGACACGTAGCTCCCTTCCTACTCCTGGACGAGGACCCCTACATCGCCTTGAACGAGGATACCGGAGGATTGGTCTGGATTCAGGATGCCTACACCCATTCCGGCCGTTATCCCTATTCGGAACCCTATGACGATCGACTAAACTACATCAGGAATTCCGTCAAAATAGTCGTGGATGCCTACACCGGCGAGACCACGTTCTACGTCTTCGACGAGGAAGATCCGATGTTACAAACGTATCGAAACATCTTCCCCGAGATGTTCGTCGACGCCGAACGGATGCCGGAGAGTCTCCGGGCCCAGGTACGCTACCCGGTGGACTATTTCCAGGTTCAGATGGACATGTATCGGACCTATCACATGACGGATCCCGTCATCTTCTACAACAAAGAGGATCTGTGGGAGATCCCGGAAGAAGTGTTCGCTGGCGCCGCCCAGCGCATGCAACCCTATTACGCCATGATGCGTCTGCCGGACAGCGACGAGCTCGAGTTCGTCCTGATGATCCCGTTCACGCCCTCCGGGCGGGATGTCATGGTGGGATGGATGGCGGCCCGCTCCGACGGAGACAGGTACGGTGATCTTCTGGTGTACAATATGCCCCGCGACAGGACCGTCCTAGGGCCCAGACAGATCGAAGCTCGCATAGATCAGGATGCCGATATATCCCAGTTGTTCACCCTCTGGGGACAAAGCGGTTCGTCCATTATCCGCGGCAACCTGCTGGTGATCCCCATCGAGGATTCCCTGCTGTACGTGGAACCCGTGTACCTCGAGGCCACCGACACGGCGGTGCCCGAGCTTCGCCGGATAATAGTGGCCCACGGCAACCGACTGGCCATGGGCAGGACGCTAGACGAGGCCCTGGAGATATTGTTCGGCGTGCGCCCAGAGGCCGAAGGTCCCGATGCGCCGGGTGGGCCCATGACCGATATAGAACTCATCATACGGGCGTACGAGCTTTATAACGATGCTCAAACGGCGATGAGAACCGGTGACTGGGGTGCCTACGGTGATTTCATGGAAGAACTGGGCGAGGTACTCGACGATTTGAACGAGGACCTTCCCACCGAGGGAGAGGCAGAAGAGGAATCCACCGATTGAATGCACCGACATCGCGGTGGCAACGCAGCATCGATCGCGGTGCCGAAATGGAGGTCGAAGAGTAAAGTATGGAAGATAGCAGTTTCATGGCGATAAAGGACCTATCCGAACACGTGGGGAAAAGGGTGCAAATAAGGGGCTGGTTGTATAATCGCCGAAGCGGTGGCCGCATCGCCTTTTTGGAAATAAGGGACGGGACCGCCATCGTGCAGACGATAGTCACAAAAGCCGACGTGGACGAGGATACGTGGACCAGCGCGCTCGAAGTTACCCAGGAATCCTCACTGGAGGTGACCGGCACCGTCAAGGCCGACCCTCGTTCGCCGAGGGGGGTGGAGTTGCACCTGGATAGTATCGAGATAATCCAGTTGGCCGACGAGTACCCCCTGGCCCTCAAAGAACACGGTGTGGAGTTTTTGTTGAATCACCGACACTTGTGGTTGCGCACCCCACGACAGGTGGCTCTGATGCGGTTGCGGGATCGCATTATGCGGGAATGCGAGGAGTTTTTGCGCGACGACGGTTTCATCCGCGTTGATACGCCGATTCTGACGCCCAACGCCTGCGAAGGGACCACGAACCTGTTCGAAACCGATTTCTTCGGCGAGCCGGCCTACCTGGCGCAAAGCGGCCAGTTGTATAGTGAAGCCACCGCCGCGGCCCTGGGCAAGGTCTATTGCTTCAGTCCGGCCTTTCGGGCGGAAAGGTCAAAAACCCGTCGACACCTGATCGAATTCTGGATGATCGAGCCGGAAATGGCCTTTTGCGACTATGAGGACAACCTGCGACTGCAGGAACGCATGGTCGAGCACGTGGTACAA
>CAYLPL010000069.1:0-8522 GCA_964385545.1 uncultured Clostridia bacterium
TTGATCTTCATCCGGCAGGATCTCGGCCTGAGCGGCGTGGAGTTGGGTTTCATAGTGGCCGCCGCCAACGTGTCTTCCAGCCTTTTCCAATATCCCGCCGGTCTTCTCACGGATAATTTTGGGCCAAAACGGGTGCTATTGGTGGGGTATTGTCTCACCTTGTCGGGCATTTTTCTCTTGTCCCGCGCCGGGGCGATGCCGGCGTTCATAGTGGCCCAGATGGTTTACGGGATGGGGAACGCGACCTTTCACCCCGCCAGCTTCGCCGACGTCGGACGGGCCATGGAGGGTCGCGGGGTCGGCATGGGAATGGCGATGCATAACATCGGCGGAAACGTGGGAACGGCCGCCGGATACTCAATCTCGGCCCTTTTGGCCACGGCTTTAGGCTGGCGCAACGCCCTACTTACCCTGGCGGTTGGCGGGGTGATTTTAGTGATCATGTTCGCCATCTACTATCCCGATCTGTGGCATTTCATGGGGGAAATCAAGGCGGAAAAGATGCGGCGGCGGGAGGTCGACGGGGAAGAGGAGGAGATCGATGTCCCGGCGGATCCTCTGACCTGGCGGGACTGGATACCGGCGTACGTCGTGGCCGTCGCGGCGCTGCTTTCCGGCATATTCGGCACCGGCATAATGGCCTGGTTGCCGACCTTTTTCGAAAGTACCAGGGGTGTCAGCGCGACCGTGGCCGCCGGGTTTTCATCCATAATGATGATATCCGGGGTGGGGGGATCGTTCACGGGCGGCACCTTGGCCGACAGGTTGGATCGCCCGACGATCATCTTCTTTTCCACGTTGGCGGCATCGGTGCTGCTTATGCTCATAATAACCGTCCCCGTGAGTTCATCTATTCTGATCGTGCTGTTGGTGGGAATGGGCTTTTTGCACTCGACCGCGCGTCCGGTGCTAAACGCCATAACCAATCAGGTCTCCCCGCCCGGTAAGTCCGGCTCGGTATTCGGCCTGGTTTTTGGGATGATGGCCTTAGGCGGTGTTATCTCTGGACCCATGGTCGGTTACCTGTATGATCGCTATTCTATGGAGGTGGCGTTTACGGCCCTGGTGGTCTTCTTTGTCCTTCACGCGTTCCTGATCCGCGCCTGGGGTAGTGAGCGGCTGGCCCGTCGCGAGGCATGGGGAGCTGAATAAGAAGGGGTGGGAGAGCCGGGTGACGACTCCGGATATTTGTGGTGTGGGAGCTTCGGAAGGAAATCGGGGAACTCCCCACCGGACCCAACCGTTATACCGGCATCACTCCCCGGATTCTTGGATCGAAGCATTTCCGGTCAAGCGAGGTTGGACCGCGAAGATGTACCATACGGATACCGCCGCCACCAGGGCAAGGAAAGCCTCGGGTACCCACACGTTGATATCCAACGAGGCGAGGGCAGAGGTTCCGAAATTGGCCCCCGCGTGGATGAGCACGGCGTAAAGAAGGTATTGGCGTTTTCCCTCGGAAACTCCCACCAGCACCATCAACGATAGGCCTATGTGCAAGGCCATGGTGAAAAGCCTCTCGAATCCGGCGGCCGCGAAGGTCGATGGTGGCAGGTTGACCAGCTGGTCCCGTATCATTTCCGCAGCCTCCGGCGGCAGATCTGCCCCGAGCAATTCCATGTAGTTCCCCGCGTTTATGGCGAAACTATATATGAGGTTGGCCACGTAGGTGAGTCCGACCAAGAGGAAAGCCTCGATACCGCCGTGTCCGATTCCGAAGGCTACCCCGTCTTCCCAGCTCCACCGATTTCGCAAAAAATGGGAAAAACCCAGATACCTGCCGCCTTCTTCGAATATTCCGGCAGTGAGACTCAAAAACAGAATGTACAGGAAATGATTTGCCTGCAAAGCGCTGTACGCGCTTTGAGTGGAGAAGATATCCAAAAGGGGGACGCGCAACAGCAGCTGAGAGAAGACGAAGGTCAGGGCGCCGACCAGGACCGCCGTGCCGCTAATGCCCCGACGAAAGTGAAGGAGAATCAAGAGGCCCAGGGGGAGTCCCACGCTTATGGCCAAAGTGAAAGACATCCAAAACAATGACGCGCCGCCCACCAAAGAGATCACTTCCCTCCACTGCTCCGATGATAGCACAACGGCGGGCGAGCGGGGAGGTTAGGCGTGGTGCGTGGGCGAAGGGGAGCGATATGGAGGCTTGGGGAAGGTCGGTGATGACGATGAGAGCGTTGACGGCGGACATATTGATAGACGGAGAGAGTTCCACGCCACTTCGAGACGGTGCCGTAGTCTATGACGGTGACAGAATAGTTGCCGTTGGTCCCAGGGATGAAGTTGTCGAAGAGGGCATGGAGGTCCACGACTTCCCGGGATGCACCCTTCTTCCGGGGCTGGCCGATTGCCATCTCCACTTAAGTCTCGATGGAGAAGGCAGTTTCGAGATGGGAATGCTCAAGGATCTAACCTCATTCACTGCCATCCGGGCCACCGAGTACGCACTGAGGGATCTTACGGCCGGGTTTACCAGTATAAGGGCCTGCGCCGACAAAGGATTCATCGACGTCGGGTTGGCGCGGGCGATAGAATCCGGTTACGTAATGGGGCCGAGGGTGTTCAGCTCGGGTCACATGTTGACCGTTACCGGGGGACGCGACGCATTTATTCCCGGGGTGAGTTTCGCGGATAACCTCTTTGAGGAATGCGACGGTGTGGAAGGTACCGCTCGGGCAGCCCGGCGCCAGCTGAAATACGGGGTGGACTGGATCAAGTTGGGAGTTACCGGTGCGGTCTCGGCTGGCGAAGGCCTCCCCGGCGCCCAGCAGTTTTCTGAAGAAGAGATGCGCGCGGCGGTCGAGTGTGCCCATCGCTATGGAAAGAAAGTGGCGGGTCACGCCCACGGGGCCGAGGGCATTAAAGCGGCCGTTCGCGCCGGAGTGGATTCCATCGAACACGGTTGGCTGGCCGACAGGGAGGCCGTGGGGATGATGGTCGCGGAGGGTACCTATTGGGTCCCGACCCTGGCCCCGTTGCATTTCAATTTGCTGCACGGTACCGAGGGAGGTATCCCGGAATCGGTCGTGGAGAGGACCCGTTCTGTCCAGGAGAACATGTTCCACATGTTCCAATTGGGCCTGGAACTTGGGGCCAACTTCGTCATGGGAACGGACGTAGGTATGCCGTTCAATTATCATGGTGCCAACGCCGTAGAACTCGGGCTCATGGTCGCCGCAGGCATGTCGGAGATGGACGCTTTACGATCGGCGACTTCTTCCGCCGCCGAAATGCTCGATATGTACGGAGAAATCGGGCGTCTCGCCCCCTCCCTTCGGGCGGACGCCGTGGTAGTACGCGGTGATCCCACGAAGGATATAGCCACCGTGGAAGACCCCGTCTTCGTTATGAAAGATGGAGCAATAGTAAGAGATGACATGATCTCGACGCAAGAAACCGGACCGGTCGAGTAGCCGTACATCTAAGCCCGGGAGTACTACCCCGACATCCGTGGTAGAAGGAATACGGGGGTGGGAGGATCCGCCCCCGCATTTCGATTTGGTATTTGATCGCGGATAATTCGGGGGTGCACTACATATTGAAAAAGGACGAGAGGGAAGCGCCGGGGCGAGGCGAAAACCACTCCGGCTCCCATCAGGGGAATCATGCCCCGGGACACGGTGGTAGAGCTGATGGAGCCGCGGATGGAGGTCACGGAGCTCATTCTGCGCACTCGCCGGAGATCTTTCGGCAGAAGTTTTGGGTAAACTTGATATTGACTCTTCCTGTCCTGCTCTACAGTGCTCACATTTCCGGATGGCTCGGGATTTCACCGCCCCGTTTTCCCGGGTACCATCTGCTGCCCTTCGTCATCAGCACATTCATCTTCTTCTACGGCGGTGCGGTTTTCCTAAGGGGGGCCAACGAGGAACTTCGGAACCGACGTCCGGGGATGATGACCCTCATCAGTCTCGCGATTATCGTGGCCTACTCCTACAGCGTCGCGGTAACCTTCGGGCTCCCAGGGGAAGAATTATATTGGGAGCTCGCCACTTTGATCACGGTGATGCTGCTCGGACACTGGTTGGAGATGCGAGCCATACGGGGAGCCGCGGGGGCCTTGGACGAGATCGCCCGTCTCTTGCCCGATACCGCATTGCTTTTGGATGGTGATGATGTCCGGGAAATACCGGCGTCTCGACTCGAGGTCGGGGATTTGGTTCTGGTGCGACCCGGCGCTCGTCTGCCCGCCGACGGTGAGGTGGTAGATGGCGACTCCCAGCTCGACGAATCGCTGCTGACCGGCGAGTCGATGCCGGTCCCCAAGGGCACCGGTGATCGGGTTGTGGCCGGGGCGGTCAACGCGGAAGGTTCTTTGCGAATCCGCGTCACCGATACCGGCGAAGATACCGCACTGGCCGGCATAATGCGGCTGGTGGCCGAAGCCCAGGCTTCACATTCCCGCACTGAACGTTTGGCCGACCGGGCGGCGTTTTGGCTGACCATAACAGCGGTGAGCGCGGCGACGGTCACCGCTGCCGTTTGGTCTGCGATCACATCGGATACACCCTTCATTTTGGAGAGGGTGGTTACGGTCCTGGTGGCAGCCTGTCCCCACGCCTTGGGTCTCGCGATTCCCCTAGTGGTCAGTTTGAGTACTACCATCGCCGCCCGCAATGGTTTGTTGATCAGAGATAGGATGGCCATGGAGGAATCGCGGGCCCTGGATGCCGTGATCTTCGATAAGACGGGCACCCTCACCCACGGTCGACACGAAGTAGTCTCCGTTCGAGCGCTGGATGGGTATTCCGAAAAGGAGATTATCCTTCTTGCGGCCGCCGTGGAAGGAGATTCGGAACATCCCGTCGCCCGGGCGGTAGTTCGCGCAGCGCATGAGTCAAAGGGGCGCATTCCCCGGGCCCGGGACTTCAAGGCGTTTCCGGGCAGGGGGGTGCGAGCCGTGGTGGACGGTGAAATAGTTTACGTCGGCGGCCCCAATCTCCTCGCCCATTTGGGTCTGGATCTCCCGGAGGGTGACGCGAGCCTGTATGTGATCAAAGATGGCGTCGCCATAGGCGCGCTCTGCACCGCGGATGCGGTGCAGAGCGAGTCTCGTGAGGCGGTGCATATGCTCGCTGAACGCGGTGTCGAGGTGGTGATGCTCACCGGGGATTCCCGCGAGGTGACCGAGAAAGTGGCAAAGGAATTGGATTTGACGCGCTACTTCGCCGAGGTGCTACCAGAGCAAAAGGCATCATACGTAGAGCGCCTGCGTGGGGAGGGGCTCAGGGTGGACATGGTCGGTGACGGAGTCAACGACGCCCCGGCGCTCGCGGCGGCTGATGTGGGCGTGGCCATCGGTGCGGGAACCGACGTAGCCTTGGAAGCCGCGGACATAGTCCTGGTTAGCGACGATCCCAGGGATGTCGTGGCCATGATAGATCTTTCCCGCGCGACGTACCGCAAGATGCTGGAGAATCTCTTTTGGGCTTCGGGTTACAACGTTGTGGTGATCCCGCTGGCCGCCGGGATCCTCGCGCCGATCGGGTTCGTCTTGCCCATGGCGGTGGGGGCTTTGATCATGTCGATGAGCACCATAATCGTGGCCCTAAACGCCCAGCTTCTGCGCAGATTCGAGCCCCGATTGGGGGCTTGGGAGCGAAGAAACGGGGATGATAGCGCCGATCGTGGGTGATATCATGTATCCGTTCTCGAGTACCGGCGACCGATAGCGTGGTGGAAAGCGTGAAAAGTTTGGATCGGAAAATCCGTGGCCCGCTGATGTGGGTCAGCATTCTTTCGGCCATGCAGTTTATGGCCGAGAATATGATCAGGCAACTGGTACCTTTGCACGTGGAAACTCTGGGCGCAACACCGGAGACCGTGGGCATCGTGGTCTCGGCTTTCAATTTTCTTCCCCTATTCTTGGCCATTCCCGGAGGAGTCATCGTCGATACCCTGGGCTATCGTGCTATGATCGCCGTGGCGAGCGTGGTGATGGCCCTCGCCCTCGCCGGTCTCGCCCTGTTTCCCTCGATACCGGTGGTGGCGCTTGCCCAGCTGTTATCAGGGGTGGGCATGGTTTTGGTGATCCTGGCAACACAGGCCTACGTGTCGCGACTGGGTGAGGGTAAGCGAGTAACCGCCAACTTTGCCTACTACTCCTTCGCCATGTCCGTGGGCTTCCTCCTGGGCCCGCCGGTCGGAGGGTACGTTGCAGATATCGGGGGCTACCCGGCCAGTTTTTTGGCCGCCGCGATAATGGTCATCTTTACCCTGCCGATATTGTTGCGTTTGCCCGAGCTGGCGCCACGGGAGCACGGTGGGGGCTCGGCCCGCGACTTGGTCGTCGGGGAAATGCGATCGGCCCTGCGTGAGATGCCCGCTCTCCTGCGCCGCAAGTCCGTTCAACAGGCCCTGACGGTCAGCATCGTTGCGCTGTTCGTGCTATCTTTGCGCAACAGTTTCTACCCGGTCTATCTGGAGAGTATAGGTTTCACCCGAACGAACATCGGACTTTTGATCTCCATCCAGTCGCTGGTGGCACTAATATGTCGGCCCTTCTTGCCCAAGATATTGGACGTGCTCGGCATGAAGGGACTCTTGGTGGGCGCTTTGGTGATCGGTGCGGCCGGGACGGTCATAACCCCATTCATTACCGGAACAGCAGTCTTGGCGTTTGCCGCAGTGCTCATAGGCATCACAACCACCTTTACCCAACCGATAAGCATGGTACTGATGGCAGAGGGTTCTCAAAACGGCAGGGTGGGTCTTGCCATGGGCTTGCGCCAAACCACCAACCAAATGGGTCTTTTTGCAGGACCGGTGATTTACGGGCTCGCGGTCTCGGCGAGGGGAATCGGTGCCGCCTTCATCCTGGCGACCGGTGTCCTGCTGGCTGCCGCCGCGTTGACGCCATTTATGGGATTTGCGAATCGGAAGGAGCGGGAGGCGGGTCCGACGGATCCGACGAACCCGTCCCGCTAGGGGAGATCAGATGTTCATCCAGTTCCACCGCTGACTCTCATCGACGGAAAGCCAGGTTCCGGGACTGGCGAGGAAATAGTAGACGTTCTCTATGGACTCAAGGTGCCTGCTTTCTTCCTTCATCAGGGATTCGAAGAAGCTTTGCTCCTTTTCATCTTGAGATTCCTCGGCCAGGCGCTCGTAAAGCTTGTAGGATTTGCGTTCCAGTTCCATCGCGTGTTCGTATACGCCGGTGTTCTCCGTCGACCAACCTTCGCGTTCTTCGGCCGAAAAAGACTCAAAAACTTCTCGCACGCTCTCTTCTATGTCGCGTTCTTCATCGCGGAATTCCTCGGGAAAACCGTGCCCTTCAGCGAGTTTCATGACCCTGTCGCGGTGATCCATCTCCTGATCTGCGAGGGTCTGTAGTACCGTTTTCGCCAAGGGATTGTCTGCTTTAGCGGCTTCCTGGGCGTAATAGCGCTGACCTTCTTCTTCCAATTCTACCGCCAGACGAAGGGACTTGCGCCGGTCGTCGTTCATGATCGTATTCCTCCTCCATAGTCCGTCCCGTGTACCCTTTGTACCGTAGTAATCGTACCCTCGCTTTGAAGCTGACAAACCGAAACTACCCGGCGAGAAGCTCCCGCGTTAGCTTCATGCCCGCGTTCAGCGTCCGGGTAAACCTTGCCTTCGTTCGATGCAACGTGTTGTCTCGATCACTCAATGCCCGCCCCCCGATTAGGACCGGAAGATCTGGAGCATCGCGCTGCAATTTCGAAAGCGTCAGGTTGAGGACGGGAAGATGTGTTGGCATGGACACCGACAGGGCGACGAGGTCCGCGTCCACCCGTCGCACCAGCCTCGGAATCTCTGATGCTGGAGTCCTGGGTCCGCAGTAGTAGGTTTGTAAACCCATTGCCTCCAGGATGTCGGCAAACATGCGCAAACCGAGGTGATGCTGTTCTTTTCCCGGGCACGCCAGGACTGCAGTACCCTCGAACTGGGGTTCGATCTCCTCCAAAAGCCAGTCGTAGCAGTGTACCAGGATCAGCTCCGACACGGCCGTGGCCACGTGTTCCTCGGCGACGGAAATCTCGTTTCGGTACCATAGGTCGCCGAGCTCGTGCATGGCCGGACCGATCACCATTTCGTACAGATCGATCACCGGCATCCCGGCAGAGTGGATGCGATGGATCAAATCGAGGGCAGCGCGACGATCACCGGAAAGAATTCTTTCGAGGTAGTCTTCGACGTAGTCACTCGCCAGCCTATCGGACATACCGCACCCCCATTGGGATCGAGCAGTCTAGTTCTTGCGCGGCCACCCCGGTCTGGTCCCGGGGTGCTAGCGGGGATAAGGCGGAAGATCCTTCGAGTGCGTGTTCTTTCTCCAACCCCAGCGGTCTCAGCAATCCCGAAGACCGCGCCAGGTATTCTCGCAGGAGGCTTTCACCGTATAGTCCGATCTGCGCGATGAGAGAATCCAGGATGTACTCGAGATCGCGCCGGGTCGCCGCCCAATCCGCATTCCCAAACGCGTGAGCCCGCTCCGGTAGATGCCGGCGACGCGATGCAGTCGCCTTCTCCTCCAGTTCTTCGTCCGTGTT
>CAYLPL010000070.1:0-8452 GCA_964385545.1 uncultured Clostridia bacterium
CGTAACCTGACATCACCTGCCCCCTTCGCTCCACAGTGTGGCTACTCAATCGTTTCCACGATCATTGCGCGCTTCCTCCCCGATATGGGGCAAGTGCACCCGATATCGACCGCGGCCGGTGATAACCGCTACGTCTTCGCGGTCGAGGACGCCGGGCACCATGTTCTCCCATCCACGGATACCATATCGCCCCACTGCCGTTTTCGGGCCTCATGTCGGGAACACGGAAGATTCATTCCTTCGCGGGGGAATCCAAAGGGATCGGTCCCGAATATCCCTCGGTGAATTACCGGTCGCGAAACCACGGGACTTCCCATCTCCGGTAGGTTAACGATGACCCCTTGTAGAAATCACACATCGACAGGCCGCTTTAGAGATCTCTTCAAAGAGGCACTGAATGGGATTCGGTCGCGGATTCCGCACGATCCGCAGCGGCCCCCGTGCCACGGCACCAAGAGCCTCGGAAAGTTGCTGTGGTTGTTTCCGAAAATGCTCGATTCTCCAAGCGATGGAAGGGATGAGCCACGTGAGCGACGAGAAGAAAGTGGTAGGATTCGTAGGCTGCGGCGTGATGGGTCAGGGTATGGTCTCCAACCTCCTGGAAGCCGGGTATCCTGTCAACCTATACACGCGCACCAAGGCCCGCGCGGCCGAGGTGCTCGACCGGGGGGCGAAGTGGAAGGAGAGTGTCGCCGAAGTCGCCGCCACCTCCGATGTAATAATCACCATAGTGGGATTCCCCGCCGACGTCCGAGAAGTCTATTTCGGCGAATCCGGAATACTCGAGAACGCTCGACCAGGAACCTGCACCATAGACATGACGACCTCGAAGCCCGCCTTGGCCGAAGAGATCGCGCAGTACGCTCAAAAGCGGGGTCTGCGTTCCCTCGACGCTCCCGTCTCCGGCGGTGACGTGGGTGCACGCGACGGCATCCTGACCATAATGGTCGGCGGAGACGAGAAGACGTTCCAAACCTGTCTCCCCCTCTTCGAGATCATGGGCAAAAACGTCATACTCCAGGGTCCCCCCGGAGCCGGCCAGCATACCAAGATGTGCAATCAAATCGCCATCGCCTCCAACATGGTGGGAGTGTGCGAGGCCATCGCGTACGCGGAGAATGCTGGTCTCGACCCCGAGAGGGTACTGGATAGCATAGGATCGGGAGCCGCGGGCAGCTGGTCTTTGAGCAATCTCGCCCCCCGTATGCTCGCCGAAAACTACGCCCCGGGATTCTACGTGAAGCATTTCATAAAGGATATGACCATAGCGCTGGAAGCGGCGGAAGAAATGGGGCTAATGACTCCGGGGTTAGAGCTTTCCCTGTCGCTTTACAAGAAGCTGGCCGAACGGGGAGATGAGGACGCCGGAACGCAGGCGCTGATCAAACTATTCCGCGAAAAATAACGCTTGCCGATCGCCTCTCGCAAAGCACCGCAGTCGGCCCCTCGCGCCTACACCGGGACCGCGGGGCGTTTGCCCGGGGCTGGAATCGGTCAAATAGATATCGAAGACCAGGTGATTTCGGTGGAGGTGGGAATAGTGCAGGTTGAAGACGCAATGAGCAGCCCCGTCATAACCGTGGGTCCCGAGGATACTCTGGCGGATGTGGCCCGCGTATTCAGCGACCAGAGGATCCGCGGGGCTCCAGTCGTAGATGACGATGGGAACCTCGTGGGTGTCATCTCGGAAGCCGACCTAATCGCGAAGAGCCAGGAACTCGAGGTGAGCGTGTCCTACGATATCTTCGGATGGGTTTCTCCCCAGACCCCCGTCGGGGAGCTTGCGCAATTTCGTCGCGGGCTTTCCAATGTCGGGAATACCAAGGTAAAAGCGATCATGACCAAAAAGGTCGTCACGGTAAGTCCCAGGGACTCCGTGGAAAAGGTGGCCCAGTTACTCGCTAAGAGGAATATCAATAGAGTACCGGTGATGGATGGCTCTAATCTAGTCGGGATCATCAGCCGTGCCGACGTCATACGCGCCATTGGTCGCTAGCCCATTGGCCCCTATCCGCCCGCAATATGCCGATGCACAAATCCTTCGAGATAGGCGACCGGCTCGCGGCGGATGAAGGAACCAGACTGTGGATGGACGGAAGACGGGGAGCCACGGCATCGCGACGCTCACGGCTCCCCGGGATGTACATCTGCACCTTACCGGATCTGCCCGGGACCACGATCTGCAACTTCCACGGAAAACACGAGCCCTGTCTTTTAGACCGCGACAATCCTTCCGCGCAGCGGCGCCTCTATCCCGTCGGAACCCGCCTTCTCGAGATACTCGCGCATGGCCTGTATTCCGGAGATGTTCAGCGTCCGTCGCCTGTGTCCATACGCCTTGGGCACTCCCTGTTCGGTGACGAAGGCTACTTCGTAAAAGTCTCCGGGATCGACCTTGTGACCCGCCGCGAACATCTCCTGGATCCTTTCACCGGCCGGGTTTTCTACTTTGAAATACATATCCAGGCCCGCTGTACGCTTGACGTATCCCCCCATCTGCTCGTAGGGATCGGCTGCAAAGGTCCGTTCCAGGTTCTCCTCCATCATCGTGCGCAACTCTTCTCCCGAAATACGGCACATCGATACCGGTGGATCCACGGGGAGGATATTATAAAGATCGTTGAGCGTAACCGGTCCCGGTGGAATCGGGGCACCGTAGCGCCATCCGTTGGAGAAGGCCATCTCGGCACCCGTCACATCGAGGATGCCTTCCAGTAGGAAGTTATCCATGGTCGACTCCAAACAGGTATATCGGTGCAAGGCCGTGGACGTACGCCCCACCGCCTCGGAAAGCATTTCCCTATCCTCGGCCAGGGCGCGATCGGTCATTTCCCGTACCAAAGGACTCTCGGGCAGCGAATCATCCAGCACCAAAAGCTGGTGGTCGTAATCGGAGATTCCTCGCTCCCCGACGCGCACATCCAAGATTCCCAAGAAAGAACCGTGACAGCCGGATTGGATTATGATGGTGTCATCTACCACAACCGGGTTTTCCAATCGGTTGTGGGTATGTCCGCTGAGGAGGACGTCAATGCCGTCCACCTCGGAGGCCAACTTAACCTCCTGGGGAAAACCCAAATGCGAGAGGACCAGTATCAAGTCCACCTTTTCTCCCTTTTTCAAATGATCTATATACCCGGGTAGTTCGCGGTTTCCGAGGGTGAAACGGATGCCCTCGCTAAAATGAGGCGGCATCACCTTGTCGACGATGGTAGCGGCGATTCCGATAATCCCGACCTTCAACCCTCCGGTCTCCTTCACGAGGTACGGAGGGTAGCGAAGCTCGCCACTGGCCTCGTCGTAGCAATTGATCGCCAGGGCGGGATAAGACAAATCCCGGACGATCTCGTCAAACTTCTCGGGCCCATAGGCGAACTCCCAGTGGGCGGTCATGGCATCGAAGCCGATTTCGTTCAATATCGGGACCATGACCTTTCCCTGGCTTTTCACCGCCGGATAGGTACCGTGGATGGTATCGCCGCAATCCAGCGCCAACACCCCACCGCAGCGTTCTTCGCGAATCCGTTCGATCGCCCCGGCGATCCGGGGGAATCCTCCCACCCGGCGGAAGATATCACCCCGGCCACTGCGAAACATCTCCCAATGTGAATCCAGGTAACCGTGGCTGTCATTAAGCTGCACTATCGTCAATTGTCCGGAACCGGTCATGTCGATCATATTCCTCCCTCGCTACACGACGTTGCTTCGCGACCCCATCCCGAAGGACCCAAACCGTAAAGAAGTGGAAAATGCGGGCCTAACCAGCGGCCTTCCTTTGGCGAAAAAGCGGCAATTATCATCACCTTGAACCACAATAGGCAAATGCCTCGCGCGCAGGGACATCATCTCGAACTAAAGAGGTACTGCTGGAGGCCCCACAGAGTTTATACCCGATGCAGAAGAGATAATTCCCACGATCCCAACCTCCACAACTGGCCATGACCTCGAAAACGAGGGAGTTCGCAAAAACCAAAGCCTTTCCGTTTCCCCGATCACGACTGCGGCAGATTCTTTATATCCCCCTGACGCATGAGGAACATCGTTGATGCCAGGGGGTCTTTTGGTTATTCGCGGTCCGGACAGAGCCCAAGAGTTGCGTCCTCGCGGTCACATTTTGGCCCGAAGATCGGGAATCTGAGTTCACCTCGCATCTCACGCAGATCCTCGACAAAATCGACCGGGACTTATATGTGCAAAGCAGGGTTTTGGAGGGCAACCCTATCGCAGCCGAAGCCGAATACCGGACCCATGAAGGTATTTCGACTGGCCTTTCCGGTCGCGGAATGCTTTGTCGAATCTTCGGAAAACCCAATTACCCGAGAGCACTCCGATTCGGCGGCGGAAGATCAGGGTGTCTAAGCAATTCTACACGTTTGGCCCCCCGCACCCCTCCATCCTCCAGGCGGCTTTCGACGGCGGCCAGCACCCTGCCGGTTTCCGTAAGGGTATACAGGTTGCGCTCTCGGTCGACCAGGCCCAATCCCACCATCCAACGGCGAGCCGTGGCCGTATCGGGGCATAGGGGGGCGAGGATCTCGTTGAGATCCGTTTCGTGTAAGGGCCACCCGCGGGCCCCGACGATCAGACGACCGAGGAGCAATGCCAGGGTCGGAAGCTCCGTTGGTTCACCCACGCCCGGCGTCTCCTCGGGGGCG
Organism: uncultured Clostridia bacterium; assembly: GCA_964385545.1. Taxonomy (GTDB): domain Bacteria; phylum Bacillota; class Sulfobacillia; order SLMV01; family SLMV01; genus CSSED11-154. The sequence continues at coordinate 4,656 of CAYLPL010000070.1, forward strand.
GCTTGCGAATAGACTGCCCTCATGGCGGCACGTCTCACCGCGGCCGGTCCAGATCGGGCCCAATCCTCGAGGATCTCACGTCCGGCATCGGAACCGAGATTCGCCAGCCCTCCGACCGTCGTGGAAACAGACAGCTGCCGCCCTATCTCGAATTCGTCCATAAGTTTGCGCATGATCGGCAACACCTCGGGAGTGCGGGCCCGGGCCAGGGCCGCGAAGGCGGTGTCCGCAACGTCATCCCCGCGGGGAGAGACCAACTCCGATGCGACCTCGATCAGCCCATCCAACGCCCTCGCCCGAGCCTCCTCGGGGACGGGCCAAATCCCCCACGAGGGAATCGGCAGCGCGCGATCGATTGACAGGGGGCGATAGGAAGCCGCAGACCGGGGATCGAACAGGGAGTCGATCTTCCTTTCCGCGTCTCGACGGGCAGCTATGGATCCCAGGGCAATCAACGCGCGATGGATACTCGTCTCGTTTCGAGTCTGTCGTAAGATCACATCGGTAAGCTCGTGGGCACGCAGGGCTGCCGACAATTCTAGGCTGGCATCGCGAAGGCTCCTGTCTGGGACTCGCATGTAGCTTTCGGCTGTATCAAGAAGATTTCTACGGGCTGTGTCTTCACGGGTGCGCCGTGCCAGGTGCGTCAGGTATCGAAGACCCACTAACTCCCGTTGGGGATCCCCCCTGGGAATCAGCGCAATGATCTCCTCGAGGGGAGGCTCTTTTTGACGGTCGAGCAAATGAGCCACCCGAGGTCGCCATCTCGATGCCCCGACACCCATATCTCGGGCGAGTTGATCGACCGCCGCGCGGCAGGCTTCCCCCGGATCCACCAGCGCACAACCCGCCACCACCGTCGCCGCCTCGGAGGGCAAAACCGGGTGCTGCGGTCCGCCGGCGCAAAGCCAGGCGAGCAGGGCACTACTTGTTTCGGCAGTACCGGCCTCCAGCCGTTCAAGGGAATCCACCAGTTCATAGGTGGCTATGGTGTCGTCCTCCACGTATCGCAGTACCGCGGGCCACGCCTCGATGTCCTCCCGTTCCAAGTCCCGCGCCGATGACAATAATGCCTCGAGATCCGGTTCCAGGTACGCCACTACCGCCCTTCGCACCAGTTCTGACATGGATATGCCCCTGATCTCGGCCGCTCCCCGAAGTTGGGCGTGAAGCAAAGCCGGCAGGTGAATGGTGGTTTGCTGCCTGTCCATTCTATTTCACCTCTCTACCATAACATCATTGTGTATTCTATTATGATATCATTGAGATTGATGTAATGATATCATGTGGACGCCAAGTGGCTCGCTCGGATCCAACAAGCAAGATTCCGCAGTTATCTGGTGGTATCCAGCCCGTGACCGGGACGCAGTCTCGGATTCCCTCCTTTGGACGGCGTGATCCCTCACGCCTTCGGCCGCCGTCATCGATGGGCGTACAGACACCCCAGGGAATCTCTGCGTACTTCCGCCTTGATCGAAAAACGGTCCCCTTAGGTCAGCAAAAACCGTGATCGCCACTTTTCGTTTGCGCAAGACCTCCACGTATCCTAGACTGTCCCTAATAGTGACCATGAATCCCAATTTCTTTCATCACCTTCCGCGAAGGAGGAGGAGGATGGAAATCGAGCTCCTGCAGGTAGGTCTTACCGCTTTGGCATTCTTCATTGGCGCGGTAGTACACGGCATAGCGGGTTTCGGGTTTGCCCAGGTTTCGATGGGACTGCTCCCCCTATTTCGGGGTGCGGCTACCGGGTCTGTGGTTTTCAGCATGGTGGCCATCGTGGCCAACGCCCGCGTGCTGTGGAGTGTTCGAGAGTATTTTCGGTGGAGGGATTGGGCTATACCCGTTTTGGGCCTGGCGGTGGGCATGCCGCTCGGCATACGATACTTCCAGCAGTTCGGCGAAGAACAATTGCGTTTCTTCATCGGCGCCACTTTACTACTGGCGGTGATATTGATCATTGCCATGAGACAGCTGTCCTTCGCCCGAGACTGGATCGAAGATAGCGGTTTCCAGCCGGGGTGGACATGGGGAGTTACCGCGGGATTTCTCGCGGGAATCCTGGGGGGTGCCATAGCCATTCCCGGGCCACCCATGATCATGTACGGGACCTTCATGGTCGGGGCCGGGCTGTGGAAGGGCCGGCGGATGAAAGCAGTTTTCACCGCCTTTTTCGGTACGGTACAACTCTATCGATTGGCTTCTCTACTCGTTGCGGGTTCCGTGACGATGCCTTTGGTGACTGAAGCGGCGCTCGGCCTACCTGGTCTGTTCCTGGGAGCCTGGCTGGGCATACTCATCTTCCGACACATCTCCCAGGACATATTCCGCTGGATCGTGCTGGCCTTGCTCACTACCAACGCCCTAATACTGCTGCTCGGCTAATTCCCGGCGAAGCAGGGAGCCGGGAGCCGCTCCAATAGCCCGCCCCTCGGAATCCGCCCGATCTCCTGGGAAGCCTCGATGGCACCACGAAGACATCCGGGGCGCAATCGTCTCGCCCCGGATCATTGGTAGATGCTTGAGACCGCGATTCTCGCCAACCCCGACTGAACCCAAGGACATTATCCCAACGCCGACCGACAGGGAATCACCGGGGTAAGATGATACATCGGACCCCCATCGAGATCCCTTCGCGGGCTCCTTCGCCACCCCGGATACGTAAGTCCCGTGTGAACTATCCCGATGGGCCGATACCTTTACTCTGAAAGTCTTCCGCCCAGTTTCCAGGCAAAGCGACAATGCGAAAAGACCGACGCTTAACCGCCCTGTCCGTCCGGATTCCACGCCGGCATACTCGCCCACGACCACCCGGATCGCAAGTCTTCCCCTCCGTCCGATGCATCGTTTGCAGGTAGCGACGCCACCGCGGGAGAAGTTCCCCTCGAGGGATCGAGGGAAATCCCGATCTCTGCCAGAGCGATGCGGGGATGGCATTTGGCGACTCATTTCCGCAAAACCATCGAGACGAAGCGAACCCGAGCACGACCTAAAGGGAGAGATGGCAATGCCCACAGTGAGTGAAGTGATGGCGGAGTTCCTCCATCGTGCAAGAACCCGCGAGGTCTTCGGAATACCCGGTGGCGACTCGCTTCCCTTCATGGAAGCATGCCGAAAACGAAACGTCGCGTTCATCTTGACCAACCACGAGACTAGTGCCGGATTCATGGCCGACGCGTACAGTCTCCTTTCTGGTGCGCCAGGGGTCTGCATCACCACCTTGGGTCCCGGCGCCACCAACGCCGTGTCCGCCGCGGCCCAGGCCATGCTAGAGCGCTCGCCGGTGCTTTTCATCACCGCGCAGTTAAGCCGGGAGCACCAGGGGGCGATGACCCACCAGTTCGTCGATACGCAGGCCCTCTTCCGCCCCGTGACCAAGTGGAGTTTCACGATTACCCCCGAAAACGTAGTTCCCGTGATGCGCCGCGCCCTCGCGACCATGTACGGTGGCCGCCCCGGTCCGGTACACCTTAGCCTGGCCGCAGATGTGGCCGAAGCGTCGGCGAAGAAAGCCAGTATGCCGATCGCTTTCCCTGTGGACATCTATGCCCATCCCTCTCCCAATTCCGACAAAATCGAGGAGGCGCTAGGCCTGCTACGGTCGGCGCGACGTCCCCTGGTACTGGCGGGCCTAGGCATCTATCACGGTAACTGCTGCAGGGAACTGCGCGAACTGGTCACTCGCATGAGCCTACCCATCCTCTATACACCCAAGATCAAGGGAGTCGTTCCCGAAGATTCCCCTTGGGCCGCGGGATCCGTCGGATTGGGAATGTCGGCCGATACCACGATGAAAG
>CAYLPL010000071.1:0-8448 GCA_964385545.1 uncultured Clostridia bacterium
ATCTGATCCTGGCGGGACGCGCCGACGGTCTCCTGCTCGTCGGCTTGCTGATGATTGCGGCCGTTCTCCTCCAGGGTCTGCTGGATTTCACCGTGCGTTACGGCAGCGAGCTGGTGGCACAAAGCGTGATACACGATCTACGCAGTAAACTATATGCACACCTGCATCGTCTCTCCTTCGCGTTTTTCGACGAATCTCGAACCGGCGACATAATGTCGCGGGTGACGGCCGATGCCGACTCCCTTCGACAGTTCTTCTCCAGCGGGATCATCTACATATCCGGCAATGTATTGACCATCATCGGCGTATTGATCGTGATGTTGATCTGGGAACCGCGGCTGGCCCTCTTGTACGTGCTCATGTTACCCCTGATGGCCCACGCGATGGCGATGTACGCTACCCGGGTAAGACCGCTGTTCGGCAGGGTGCGGAGGCAATTGGCAAAGCTTACGCGTGTCGTCCAAGAAGACACCGTCGGCGTAGAAGTCATCAAACTGTTCGGTCGAGAAGACCTGGAGAATCGCAACTTCGCCCAAGAAAATGATCGCTACGTGAAGGTGAACGTCGATACGGCCCGGGTCACCGCGCTGTGGATGCCCTACGCCAGTTTCCTGCTGGGCCTGGCCACCGCCCTTACCGTATGGTACGGGGGATACCTGGTCATCTCGGATACCGTATCGATGGGAACGCTGGTAGGATTCACCGGCTACATAAGCATGCTCATGCGACCGATAAGGCAAACCGGCATGATGATCAGTTTCGGAGCCCAGGCGGTGGCCGCGGGAGAAAGGATCTTCGACATACTCGACATAGAGCCCGACATCGAGGATTCACCGGACGCGATCGATTTGCCCCCGGTTGACGGTCACGTCGAATACCGAAACGTGAGTTTCTCCTATTCACCGGGTAACCCCGTGCTCGAGGACATAAGCTTCGTGGCCGAACCGGGCGAGACCATCGCCGTCGTCGGTCCCACGGGAGCCGGTAAGACCACGCTCGTACATCTGCTTACTCGATTCTACGACCCCGACTCCGGGACTATTCTCCTGGACGGTCACGACCTGCGAGAGGTAACACTTTCTACCCTGCGAGGCCAGGTGGGGATTCTCATGCAGCATACGTTTCTCTTCGGGGCCTCCATCCGGGAGAACATCTCCTACGGTAAACCCCAAGCTACCATGGATCGGGTAATCGAATGCGCAAAGATAGCGCAGCTGCACGATTTCATAACCTCCCTCCCGCTGGGATACGAGACTCCCGTCGGGGAACGAGGGGTTACCCTCTCGGGAGGCCAGAGGCAGCGACTCGCCATGGCGCGAGTCCTGCTGACGGATCCGCGCCTTTTGATCCTGGACGAGCCCACCTCGAGCGTAGACGCCGAAACCGAGCGGCAGATGCAAAGGGCCCTCGCGGGCGTAATGCGGGATCGCACCACCTTCGTCATAGCCCACAGGCTGTGGACGGTGCGCAACGCCGACAGGATAATCGTTTTGGATCGGGGACGGATAGCGGAAATGGGGACGCACGACGAATTGGTGGCCTCCGACGGTTTTTACAGTGAGATATACCGCGACGTACTCAGTGGCGTTAACGGGGAGGATGATGAGGCGTGAGGGGCGGCTTCGGGCACAGGATGATGACCGGGGGCGAAGAGAAGGATTTCGATCTTCGCAACCTCGATCGCAGGATACTCGGGATGGTCTGGGGCTATGCGCGCCCATATGTGGGCACCCTGGTGTTGGCCACGATCTCCATGCTCGTCGTGACCGCCGCCACCCTAGCGGCCCCGTACCTGACCAAGATGGCGATCGACAACTATATCCTGCAGGGCGACCTCTCCGGACTCACTTCGATATCGCTGATCATCCTGGGAGTATTCGGCCTGCAGTGGTTCAGTTCCTATTGGCAAACCTATCTATCCCGTTTGGCCGGCGAGCGCATAGTGGGTGACGTCCGCATCGACCTGTATTCACACGTACAGAAAATGCCGATCGACTTTTTCAAGCGCAACCAAACGGGAGACATAATGTCCCGAATCACCCACGACGTAAACGCGCTTTCGGAGTTGGTGACGAACGGATTCGTCCACATCCTAAACGATTTTCTCACCGTCTTCGGCATCGTGGCCATAATGCTCCTTTTGAACTGGGAACTCGCGCTGATAACTTTCATCTCCATACCACTCATAGTGATAGTGATGCGGGTGCTCGGGGAAAAGATGAGGAATGCCTATCGAGAGGTCCGGGAAAGACTCGCCGACCTCAACGCGGACGTCGAAGAAAGCATCTCCGGCATCCGCGTGGTCCAGGCCCTCAACCGCGAGGCAGTAAACACCGGCGAGTTCGGGCGACTCAGCCGGCAAAACCTCCGCGCCAACCTCCGGGCAGTCTCCGTCGTCGCCCTGTTCTCTCCCACGCGTAGCCTAAGCCGCGTGCTCGGGGAGGGCCTGGTCCTTTGGTACTGGAGTCTCGCCGTGATCGGGGGAGCCATTACCCTCGGCGTGGTGGTAGCCTTCATGCAATACGTTCGTCGCTTCTTCGCCCCCCTCGCCGATCTCAGCCAGGTTTACAATACGCTGCAGTCGGCCGGTGCCTCCCTCGACAGGATAACCGAATACCTCGAACTGGAGACGCCGATTACCGAAGCTAAAGAACCCCGGCGCCCCGAGGGTGGCTTCCGGGGTGAGATTTCCCTGCAGCACGTAACGTTCGCCTACGAGGAAACCCCGGTGATCGAAGATCTCAACCTGGAAATATCCGCCGGCGAGCGCTTCGCCCTGGTGGGACAAACCGGTGCCGGCAAGACGACCATCGTGAACCTGCTCGCCCGCTTGTACGATGTGGACGACGGTCGCATAACCCTCGACGGAATCGATCTGCGCGAGATCGCGAGCCGCGACCTGCGACGAACCGTCGGCGTGGTACCCCAGGATGTCTTCCTCTTCGACACCTCCATAGCGGAGAATATCCGCTACGGGAAACCGGAGGCCACGGACGAGGAAATCCGCGAAATCGCCCGACAGGTGCATGCCCACGATTTCATTTCACGACTGCCCGAGCAATACGACACGCAGGTCGGGGAGGGCGGGCTGAAGCTTTCGGGAGGACAGCGGCAGCTGGTGTCTTTCGCCCGGGCGATGCTGTCCGATCCCACGGTACTGATTCTCGATGAGGCCACCTCCAGCGTGGACGCCCACACGGAGATGCTGATCAAGGATGCCCTCGAGATCCTCCTCGAGGACCGCACCTCGCTGATCATCGCCCATCGCTTCTCCACTTTGCGACGAGCGAATCGCATCGGTGTGCTGGAAAGCGGCAGACTCACAGCGGTGGGTACCCACGAGGAGCTGGTCGCGAAGAGCTCCATTTATCGAGATCTCCTCCAAAAACAGGGAATGGCCGTCTAAAGATAACGCCATAGATCGGGGGGAGAAATCCCTGCCGTCTTCTTCCCCCGATCTGCCCAAGCGATAATCCTCTCCGGGAGCTGGCATATTCCCCTCCCTTTTCCGAGAGTATGTCATCACCGAGAATACTCTCGCTATTCCGAGAACCTCGGATGCTGCCCGCATGTGTCCGCGGTTCCATTCCCTCATGTTACCAATCTCTACGAAAAGAGGTTTATCCCACGCCCCGAAGAAAACGGTTAGCGTAGCATGGTAATCGGAAGAGAAGAAGGGAGATTTACCATGGCCAATTATCGAATCGACGACGTCGAGGGCATCGGCAAGACTCTGGGGCAAAGGCTCAAAGATGCTGGCGTCAAAGACACCGATTCACTGCTCGATGCGACCAGCTCCCCCCGGGGTAGAAAAGAGCTCGCAAAAAAATGTGGAATTTCTCCCGAGCGCTTGCTCCAGTTCGCCAACATGGTCGACCTTTATCGTATCAGGGGAGTAGGCTCGGAGTACGCCGAGCTGCTGGAGGCCGCCGGGGTCGATACCGTACCGGATCTCGCCCGCCGAAATCCCGCAAACCTAGCTCAGAAGCTGGCAGAGGTTAACGAGGAGAAAAAATTGACCCGCCGGGTTCCTCCTGAAAAGGAAGTAGCGCGATGGATCCAGGAAGCCAAGACCCTGCCGAAAATCATAACGCACTAGTGAAGGCCCATCGCGGTAGATCGGGGCCGCACGACTCGTGCGGCCCCGCCCGCGTTTCGGGCTCTATTTCGCGCGCCGACCGGTCTTCGCTTACCGCGGAATCTTCCACGGATTCTCGATCTATTTGAACTCGAGCACGTCTCCCCCGTGGAGTTCCTCGAATCTCCCGGGGAAGGCATCGGCAATCCTGGCGCTGGGAATCAGGCCGGTACAATGCATGGGAGCGATCCACGCCGGGTCGATCTCCTGGAATATTCTCACCGTCTCATTCACCCGCGCCGCATCCGCCTCCAAAAGATGGAAGCCGCCCATGATGCCCTCTATCCGATCCACCCCGGCGATATCCTTCAGATGACGGATGATGTTTATCGGTCCGGCATGGGCACAACCCGTCAGCACGACCATTCCCCGGTCCCCCAAATTGATGGCCAGCGATACGTCGTCGAGTATCGGGTCCGCGATGACCGCACCCGAGGCGTCGACCGTAAAAGACGATACTCCTCCTCGTTTCTCGAAGGCCTCGGTCCTCTTCACCTCTCCGCTGTACATGACTCCGGGGAAGACCTCGAGGGGCGCTTTGGACAGGGTGAAGTTCACTCCCAGTCTTTGGAGATTCTCCCGGGAATTGCGCCCGGACATGCCATAGTTCATGTACCCCGGTTCAAGGGTGAACGCCTGCCGAAAGACCTCGGGATGGGCCAATACCGACACGTCGCCGTCTATCTCGCTGACCACGTCCGCCAGGGCTGCCGTGTGATCGAAGTGGCAATGGGACAAAACGATGAGATCCGCCTCCGCGATATCTATACCGAGCATCCTGGCATTGTGAGTCAGCGGCTCTGCCAGCGGCCCCACATCGAACAGTATCCTCTTTTCCCCTCCCCCGGTCTTTACCTCGATCCAAAGGGAGAGTCCGAAGCACCCCTTGAGATAGGTATCGTACTTTGGCGCATTCTCCAACAAAACAGTGATGCGCGCACTTTTTACCGAGTCCATGAATTCGGCATCCCTTCCTTCCACCCCCGTAATGGCGAGGGACGATTCCCAATCAGGATTCTCGTTCGTCGTGTCAACACCCCGGGTACTAGACGGCTCCGACGTCTCGCGGGGAAGTGGGACCAACCGGAACCAAATCCGCCAAACCCAAGACGTCCTCCAGCGCGGCGGCCCAAGCGAGAAGCCGTTTTTCGCCCCGCGGCGGACCTATGACCTGAAGGCCCACGGGAAGTCCGTCCTCCGTGAACCCACAGGGAAGGGAAAGCACCGGAAGGGCCGTCAATGTCACCGCGTAGGTGATGGCAAACCAATCGATATAGTTATCCAACGGTTCCCCCGAGATTTCCGTCACGTATCTTCTCTCCACGTCGAAGGGTGGAACGACCGTCGCCGGGCAGAGCAAGAGGTCGTAGTCTGCGAAGAATTCCACCATCCGCCGATACAGTGAACCGCGTTCCCTTTCCGCCCAGGTGAGTTCCCGGGCGGTAGCTTCCAATCCCTGGTTAACGTTCCAGATTATCTCCGGTTTGAAATCTTCCCGCCTCTCTTCGAGCATCGGCGCAAACTGTCCGGAGAAGAAGAATCCGCGCAGCAGGTGAAATACCTCCTTCGCCGGTCCGAAATCCGGACCATATTCCTCTACCCGGGTGCCCAATTCTTCGAATCGAAGGGCCGCCCCGCGGCATATGGATTCCACCTCGGATTCCACCGGGGTCACTCCCAGATCGGGACTGTACGCGACTCGAACTGGCGCTTCCATACCCTGGAAGTCGGCGTGATCATGGGCTCCTGGCAGGGAGAGCGGATCCCCCACGTCCATCCCCTTCATAGCGTCCAGCATCAATGCCGTATCGCGGACGTTTCTCCCCATGGGCCCATCCACGGGTAATCCGTTGAAGGGAAACAGACCGGGCCCGTGGGCCACCCGACCGGGACTGGGACGCAGACCGACAACGGAGCAAAAGCTCGCCGGGATGCGCAGGCTGCCCCCGAGATCGCTTCCGGTAGCCAGGTGGATCTGTCCCGAGGCCAGGGCCGCCGCGGACCCCCCCGAGGAGCCCCCGCAGGTCTTCGATAGATTCCACGGGTTCACAGTGGCTCCGAATACTTCGTTGAAGGTGTTCCCTCCGGCCCCGAATTCCGGGGTGTTGGACTTACCTACGACTATGGCGCCCCGGGATTCGAGCGTCTCGACCAATATGTCTGACTTCTGTGGTACGTGATCCGCGAAGATGGGAGATCCCCAGGTGGTGCGCACGCCTTCAACCTCGACCAAATCCTTTACCACTATCGGTAGCCCCGACAATACGGACAGATCCCCTCCGCCGTCGTCATCCCGCAGGCGTCTCTCGATCTTTCGCGCCCTATCCAGCGCCCGGCCCGGGCAACGCGTGGGAATCGCGTTGATACTCTCGTCAACTTCATCCATACGAGCGTAAACGGCCTCCACCATTTCCGATGGCGATACCTCTTTGGAGAGCAACTTGGCGACGGCTTCAGTGGCCGTCAGATCGGTCAGTTGGGACATGGCATACCCGGCTCCTTTCAATGAATCGGTGGAACGGCTTCGGGGGCAGATTCCGCGTCAACCCGTCTTTACACCATCGGTACCAGGATGTCTTCGGTTACCGGCATGAGACTCGCGCAGAGAAGGCGTCGTCCCATGTGTAGGACCCGGCGCGACCGTGAAGCCCTCGCCCCGTAGCCGCCATCGCGCACCTACCAGTTTCTTCTCCTGGGGAACAGGCTATCCCTGCGAATCGGTCGGGCTGCAAAAAACCAGGTTGGGGTGGCATTGTTCCCCGGCACCAAAGGATGTCAGGACCCCGCCGGGATGCGAGGAAAGGCGCGGGAAGAGGGAGTCTAATCCGCGTATCCGAAGGACCTGAGAGGTCGTTTCAGCACCAAGAAGAAGGCTACGGTTGCGAGAAGTGCCCCGGCAACGATGAAAGACACACCCGTATTCCAAAAGGTGCTAACGCCACCGAATATGAGGGGACCGGCCATCAATCCTATGGGATTGGCGGTCTGGCGCAAACCCATGACCATACCCTGGGAATCCCCGGGCGCACGTTGCGACATCAGCCCAAGACTCAAGGGAAGCCCGAAGGCGGGGGCGACGCCGAAGAGGGCGGCCGCGACGACCGAAAGCCAAAAGCCCTCCACCGATGCCATCAAGACGAGCCCGGCCGTACCCACGAAGAACGCGAGGGCCAACAGGATCTCCGAGCCCAGTCTTGCCAGTATCAGGCCCATGAGGGGCCGCAACAACAATGACACGGTGGAGATCATCGCCACGGTGAAGCCCGTTTGGAAGGCCGAATGGCCCAAGCCTTCCAGGTGGATGGGTAAGAAGCTGGTGCGAAGGGTCAGTACCAAAAGTATCGCCATGCTGACCACGACCGCCACCCGAAAGATGGGATCCTTCAGCAGGCGAAGACTGTCATTTAGGGTATCCGGAAGGCGTTCCTTGAGCGTTCTCGCGAATCCCCTCAGTCCGGACTCGGGCCTTTTGAGTTCCCGCACCCGGGTCGAGGATACGGCGACCACGGCTGCGAGGACCGCCCCCACGGTGAAGGCCACCGGGAAACCCCAAAGGTCTTTGAGCATGCCAGCCAAAGGCGGCCCCAAGAGAAATCCGATGGGGAAGCCGGTGGAGAATATCGCCAGATTCCGCGACCGCTCCTCCTCTTCACTCATACTCGCCACGTAGGCCTGCCCCGAGAGGATGACGAGTATGTGTCCCAAACCGGCCAGAAGCTGGCTCAAGGTGACCACGAAGACCCCGGGACTCGTCACGAGGATCAGGCTGGCCGCCCCCAGGAAGATGGCTCCGCTCACCATGATCAACCGATACCCCAGGCTGTCCGTCGCCATACCCCCGGGCAAAGCCAGAAGCAACGGCAAAAACGAGAATAGTGCCGTAACAATGCCCACCGTGCCCGACGAAGACCCGAGACTCTCCAGGTAAAGGGGGACAAGGTGGCGCATGAGCATCATCGAGGTAATGTGAACGGATATGATCGCCGTGATGCCCAAGAGATCGCCGTGGCTGTCGTAAATCTCTCTAAGTCTCATCATGTGTATACAGCTATCACAAAACCGTCGCCTTCGCGACCAATTCGCGCGGTTCCGACGCACCTCGGGCCCGTGGACGATGACCCACGAAGGCCGCCGGTCCCTCCTTTGGGCTAGGAGCTGACGAATCCCGGGTCCCACGACACATGCTGGAAAGCCACGGGAGAACCGGGAGGCGTCGCGAAACATCCCGTTATGGATCGCCAAGGCCTACGTGTTCTTAAGATGATTCCATCCACCCGGGCGCAAGGTGGTCCAATCCCCAGGCCCTTGTC
>CAYLPL010000072.1:0-8353 GCA_964385545.1 uncultured Clostridia bacterium
ACAAGATGCCCCGGCCACCGATGAACCAGAGGAAGAGACTCCTGCCGGGGATCCCGAAGAGGAAGCGGAGGATCCCGCCGGTGAAGAACCGGCGAGCCACCTTCCGGGCGAAATCGTCGACCAGCGCCCCACCGGTCCCGATACCTTCGAGGACGTCATCGAGCTCGAGGGCATGGAGGAGCCGATGGATTACGTGCGCGTCGAGCTCCCCGAATTCATGGTCGCGACTTACGTGCCCGACGATTTGCAAGTCCTCGAACTCGAGCCCGGGAAGAGGGTCAGGATAGTTGCCGCCTACGGAGGCACGCCCCGCGATGACGTGTACCTGCAGATGGATCTACACGATGCGGAAGAATCTGAGGAAAAGATCGTGACGTCACTGCGCGAGAAAATGGAAAGCGATGGCTATCTTATCCAGGAGGTTGAGGGATCCGAACGTCAATACCGGTGGGGAATCCGCGAATGGGCCTTCGAATCCGAAGACCGCGCCAAAAACTACGTCGGGCGTGTAATCCTCGGCAATGCCGCCGAGCGCACCCTGGTGATCACCACCCATATGCCCGCAGAGTTCGGCGATGGTACCGTCGCGCGTTTCCGGAGCGTGATGGGCGGGATGAAATGGTACCTCGGTTGGGAATGAATCCCTTGGCGAAGGGCGCGACCCACCCTCTTCTTCGGGTTTGGATGTGCGGATCCTCGAGGTCCGCTTCCCCCGACTTCTGGACGGAGGATTGAAGAAATTGCGCGTAAGAATCCGATATCTCGCCGTACTTTGTCTGATCGGGATAACCTTCGCTCTCTCGGGATCGGCGGCTTCGGCTTTGCAATATCGGTCCGTCGATGAGGAAGTCCTGGGCCCGGGAATCACCATGTTTCGCTACGATATCGACATCTTTGGCCACACCCTTCCCGCGCGGCAGGTAGTCATCGACCTGCGGAATCCCCACGTCCGAATCGGGGCCATGAGCCCCGAGGGCGGCTTCAACGAACGGGAAACGGTCAGGTCCATGGCCACTCGGTCCGAGGCGGTGGTGGCGCTGAACGCCGATCTTTTCCACCTGGCGCGACCGGCCGCCCCCTTCGGCCTGCACATAGAAAAGGGCGAGATGCTTTCGTCGCCTTATCCCAACGCCCGCGATAACACCCTGGGGATCGACGAATCGGGGGAAGCGCACATAGGCGACTGGCCGTTGCTGGGTCGGGTGTACATCGACGGGATCAGCGATTCGCTGAGCGGCTACAACCAGAGCTACCAATACAACGATAATGGGATCTTCCTCTACGATCGACGCTGGGGTGAAGAGATATCCGGCAGTTTCTTCTCCGACGAAGTGGTCGCGGTGACGGTCAGGGATTCCACCATTACCCGCGTCGACATAACCTCGGAGTCGCTTAGCATTCCCGCCGACGGCTTCGTCCTCGTCGGCGAGGGGGAGGGAGCCGAGTTTCTCAACCAAATGTCCCGCGTCGGGAGATACGTCGATTACGAGCTTGGACTGGCATCCTCTGAGGAGCTGGAAACCGCCGTCGCCGGACATTCCCTGATCGTAGATGAAGGGCTGCCGCTTCCCCCGCATCGCCTCTCCTCCCCCGGTTCCACCCGGGCATCCCGCTCCGCCGTAGGCATTGATCGCGACGGCGACATCCTGCGGCTGGTGACTATCGACGGTACCGCCTCCCATCCCGGGATCAACATCGAGGAGTTGGCCCTTTTCATGAGTCGAATCGGTTCCCATCGGGCGATCAACCTGGACGGGGGAGGTTCGACGACCATGGTGGCGCGGCGCCCGGGCGAATTCACCCCCGCGCTGGCCAGTGCCCCGCGTACCGGCCTTGAGCGATCGGTGACCAACGCGATCGGGGTATTCAACACCGCGCGGCCTTCGGCGCCGGATCGCCTCCTCGTCTACAGCCCGAAAGGCATGCTGGCCGGGACGGAAGCTCGTTTGCGGGTACCCGGACACGACGCCAACTACCTGCCCATCCGGATAGCAGAGGCTGATCTCGATTGGGATGTCGCCGACCCGGATGTGCTACAAATCGAGGGCCTGACCGCCCGAGCCCGTTCGTCGGGCGAAACCCGGGTGCGGGTATCCCTGGGAAGCGTGGACGAGGAGTTTTCCCTGGTGGTCTTCGGAGGCGAAGATATCGCGGACATCCTGGTCAGCCCCGCCGACGTACGGATGCTCCCCAACCAGCGAGTCTCCCTGTCGGCCAAGGTCTTGACCAAGACGGGAGAACGATTGGATGCCGAAGCGGACGCTATAACCTGGGACAGCGACTTCGGCCGCGTGGAGGGGAACACTTACTACTCGCCCTCCGAGGAGGGTTTCGGTACCCTCACCGCCGAAATCGATGGACACGTCAAGGAGATACCGATAAGGGTGGGAGGTCGCCGGGAGCCCTTCTTCACCTTCCGCGAGTGGCAAACGACCGCCTTCCGGAGTTATCCCGAGGGGTTATCCGGGAGTTTCGAAGTCAATACGGATCCAGCGTACATCTTCCGCGGGGAGAGGTCGGGAAGGCTCCGATATGAATTTCCCCCAGAGGGTGTGGAGAAAACGATCGCCTACGGCCAACTGGGCTCGGGACAGATATCGATGGGCACCAACAACGTCGGCATATCAGCCTACGTACTCGGTGATTCGAGCGGGTACCGGCTGAGGGCCGAGGTGCTGGACGCCCGCGGTAACGCCCGCGAGGTAGTCCTCGCGGAATCCGTCGATTGGAACGGATGGCGCCGGGTGCAGGGCGCCGTGGATCCGTCCTGGCCGCAACCTCTGATCCTCTCGAGCATATCGCTTATGCGCGACGGAGAAGGCGTCGGTCAGGGGACACCGATGAGCGGGGAAATCTACGTGGACTACATCGAGATGATCAAGGGACTGGACACTGAAATGGAAGAGGAGATGGTCGACGTCCGCATGTGGGTGGGGTCGACCGACTACACCATTCGCGGACAGGCCGCCACCATGGACGCGGCCCCCTTCATCGAATCGGGGCGCACCCTCATCCCCGTGCGATACCTGGCCGAGGCCTTCGAAGCCCACGTCGACTGGACCCCGGATCCCGAAACCGCCCTAACCTCCACCGTCACCCTAACGGCCGAGGACGCCCTCATCTTTCTCAGCATCGGGCAGCGGGAGATGACCGTCGCCGACAGGCAAACCGGCCGCAGCGTCACGCACGAACTGGACGTACCGCCGATGATCGTGGATGGGCGCACCTACCTCCCGTTTCGCGCCATCGGGGAAACCGGTTTCGGCGCCACGGTCGATTACTCCCTCGATCCGGACACCGGCCTGGTTGATTGTGTGTGGCTCAATCGCAACTAGGGATTCCCGGGCATACAGGGCGGGATCCCGCAAGGATCCCGCCCTTTGCGCAGAAGTTCATGCGATATCGCCCTCAGTCATCGTTCAACTGCATCCATGCCGCTCCTACCGCGCCGTAGGCAGGATGGGTGGGATCCAGATCGGACCACGGCATGACCACATCCGCCCTTTCCTCGAGACCGAGGACTCGATTCAACAGCATCACGGTCTCGGCCCGGGATATGGGATCTTCCGGACGAAAAGTCCCATCAGAAAAGGCGGCCATGAATCCCGCCGCATGAACCCTGGAGGCGACATCCCCTGCCCAGTGTCCCTCCATGTCGGTAAACTCGACCGGGTCATCCGACTCCTCAAGCCCCATCCAGCGGACCAACACGGCGGCCATCTGGGCCCGCGTTAGAGGCTCGTGCGGCCGCAGGTGGCCGTCGGCAAATCCTTGGAGTAACTCACGTTGCATTGCCCGTACCATCGCATCGTAGGCCCAATGATCCCCGGGAACATCCGGAATCTCCGGCAGCTCACCATCGGAGGGAATCTCGTCGCCATCCAGGCGGCCCAGGATCACGGCCAACTCCGCACGGTTCAATGGTCTTTCGGGATGGAACCGGCCGTCGGGATATCCCCCGATGTACCCCCGAGGGGAAGCGGATTCAACTGCGTCTTCGGATTCCGCTTCCCCTTCCTCTTCGAATACCGCCGTCAGGCGCCTGTTACCCGTCGCCTGAAATGCCAGCACTCTATCCGTTCCGAGGACATCGCCACCGTCCAGCCACTGAACAAAGCGGTATCCGTCCGCGGGCACCGCCTCGAGTTCGACTTGCCTATCCTTTCGCCGGGTACCGGTTCCGTGGATGATGCCGCCATCGGACGGTTCGGCCGATGCCCTAATCCTGTATATGATAGGTCGTTTTTTGAAACCTGCCGTAACCTCCATATCCGCATCGATAGAGAGGTCCGTACGCTCCGCGGTGGTGATCCCGTCACTCCATTCATCGAAACGGTAACCGGAGTCCGCCACGGCGCTAACCGTGGCGGCGTCCGCCCCCGCCTCGACCTCTTGAGTCGCCTGTCCCTCGATACTGCCGTGGTCACCGGCGAGGTAGCGTACGGTGTAGGTTTCCACGGCGTCGGCGGTCAAGAATTCCCACCGGTCCGAGGGGGCATCGCCGGAGTCGTTTCTCGCTATGACCTGCCAGTAGTATTGGGTATCAATGGACAGCTCATCGGTCACTTGGAACGATGTCTCGGTGACGTCAGCATCGATAACGGGATTCGCGAGAGAGGTAGATGTCGAAACCAACACTGTGTAATCGTCGGCACCAGACGATGCTTCCCACGAAAGCGTCGGAGTCTCCGATGTCGTTTCGCCGAAGGCGGGATCGGGTGATGTGGGTTTCGTCGGCGGCGGGGTATCACCCTTTATCAGCAAAACGTCCCAGAAGTTCGATGCATCCGGTGCATCCGAATAGTCATACGCGTCGGAATCGTCGTCCCAGGCGAACATGAAGGCGGTACCGCTTCTGATACCGGCATCTTCGTTGTAGGATAACTCGATGGCCGGTCCCGAACCCGACTCCTGGATCCCAATGGTGGCAGTTTGCCCGTAGGCACGCTCCGGCGCAACCAGGTCGTTGTAGTTGAAGACAATGCGGCCATCCGCCACGAGATGGACCTGAAAGGTACCGTGGACCAGATCGCTGGCATAATAACCGTAATTGGTCCATTGCACGATCAATACTTCTTCGTCATAGGGATTGTCGTGCTCATCACTCGCGATCCTTTTGTACAATATGAATCCGTCGGTGGCATCAGAATACGTGGGATGGAGATCGTCCCAAAACGGGAACACTGCCGGATAATTGTACGAAACGGCGGGAAGATGCGCATTCGTATAGGTACCAGTCCCACCCCCGAAACTCACGACTCCGTTGGTGGTGACGTAAAAATCATCGTAACTACTCCCGTAGAATGGGAAACTGAAATCTGTACCCGTAAGCCCGTCAACGGAATCGTCACCTCCGACCCATCCGGAATCCGGGTCGCAGGGGATATGCGTAGTGGCCGCGTTGGCAACACTTCCGCTAAAGACAACCAGTACAAAAACCAAAAACCCCATCAGCATCCCTGGCCGCATCCGCCATATGCTTGCCCATCTTACAGCATTATCTCCCCGACCGAGCGTCATACCGATCCCACACCCTTCATATCCGTAGTAGTACCCTGATAATGCCTGACGTCATTCTTATGGCATTCTTCTCTGGCATTCTCATTTCCTCTTTGATTTCGGGCTTCTAATGGCTGTCCACACGATGGCGAACCCACCTTACACTGCATCAGCCGGCCCTACTGCGACTAGGGGGCTCTTCCCTCGATGGGGACGGGTGGTTCCCAAAGGGCGTGAGCCTCCCCGAACAACACCAGCGGTGACATATTGAGGGCATATGGACGGTTCCAGCCACCCGGGGGCGGAAGGTAACTCCGGGCTGCCCGTCGATCAACCCTGTCCATACGGTCCTCGATGCGTCTTTGCCCGGCGTCCCTGGCGGCAACAGCGGCCTACGGCAAGATGAGGACCGAAAACACAATGCCATGGAGGCATTACCGGGGCGAGCTTTGGACGATTCCTTCTGACCGCCTCCCGCCGAGGTTTGATCACCGAGCTTTGCGGGACCTTCGAATCCGTGGCATTCGTTTTCGATTATGCGCCGGGGAGTTCCAAAGACATCTTCGTATCGGAGCGAGAGTGCGCAGGCATGCGTTTACCACCGGCACCTCCGCGATTCATCGCAATCCGTCGGGGCCGGCATACTGCACCTCGAAACCGTTAAGAAGCGATCCCGCTACTCTGACGGCATCCGGGATTGCCGCACGCGATGCTTCCCGGGGTAGGCACCGACCGCTGCTAAAGACCCCATCCCCTCCCACTTTTGTTGACATAAGTCCATAACCCTGAGATGATAACAACAGATAGTCATTCTCAATACTGGAGGTGTTACCGATGAAGATAGCATTTACCACCAGGGAACAGGGATTGGACGCGGCAATGGACGATCGTTTCGGCCGGGCGCCCTATTTCGTCCTGGTCGAAACCGAAACGGAAGATGTGGAATCGGAAGGTAACCCGAACGTGGCCGCCGGGAGTGGTGCCGGTATAGGATCCGCGGAATTCCTCTCGCGCCGGGGCGTCGAGGCGGTCGTCACCAACAACGTCGGACCAAAGGCCGCGCAGGCGCTCAATGCCGCTGGTATAGCGGTTTACGCGCCGGCAGGGACCACGGTTAGGGAAAACTTGGATGCATTTCGCGATGGGCGGCTGTCCCGCATGGACGGTCCCAACGTGGATGAAAAGAGCGGCCTAAATCGAGGCGGCTTCGGTAGCGGCGGCGGTCGTGGTAGCGGCGGTGGCCGCGGCGGACGCGGCGGGGGCGGAAGAAGACCGTTTTGAGGAGTGATAGATGATGAAGGTAGCTATAGCCACCGAAGGTGGAGTTGTAGCCGCCCATTTCGGACGCTGTCCCCAGTACACGCTGGCGACCATCGAAGATGGTGTGGTGACGAATACGGAGATCATCGACAACCCGGGGCACGAGCCGGGCTTTTTGCCCCGTTATCTCGCGAAGCGAGATGTGGACGTAATCATTTCGGGGGGCATGGGCGTTAGGGCCCAGAAACTATTCGACGACGCCGGGATCGACTACGTGGTCGGGGTGGACTGTTCCGTCGACGAATGCCTGCGTGACTACGCGGCCGGCACCCTGAATCCCGGGGACGATCTTTGCGAACACTGAGGACACGGTCGGATACCCGAGAGGGGGGATTTGTCATGGCTTTCGGAAGAGGAGGCGCTACCGGAGGGGGCAGAGGGGCCGGTGGTCGTTCCACCACCCCTTCCCCCTCCCCGACCGATATCGTGGACCCAGAGCGTATAAAGAAGCCGCGCTCTGGCATCGAAATCCTGGGGTACGTGCTGATGGGAGCGGGGGCGCTGCTGTTGTACATGTTCGGCGATGATGATAGAGGCCGCGGGGAGGGAAGACGTTGAAAACAGTGGCATGTGCGAGCGGAAAGGGCGGTACCGGCAAGACGACGGTGGCCACCAATCTGGCTCGCGTGATCGCAGGTGATCATCGGGTTCACCTTCTGGATTGCGACGTGGAAGGCCCCAACGATCACCTGTT
Organism: uncultured Clostridia bacterium; assembly: GCA_964385545.1. Taxonomy (GTDB): domain Bacteria; phylum Bacillota; class Sulfobacillia; order SLMV01; family SLMV01; genus CSSED11-154. Next base: position 7,514 of record CAYLPL010000072.1, read on the forward strand.
TTTGAACCTGGAGAATCCGACCGAAACCCCGGTGGAAGTCCCCCTTCCCGAGGTTGATATGGAGTCTTGCGACTTGTGCCGCCTGTGCAGCGATTCCTGCGCCTTCAACGCGATATCCGTGCTCGGAGAAAACGTCCTGGTCTTCTCCGAGCTCTGCCACAGCTGCGGCTTGTGCGCCTATATATGTCCGCGCGGTGCGATCACCGAATACCCCCGCACCCTGGGATACCTCCTCGACGGCATAAGCGAGGGGATCAGGTTCACCGGCGGCGAACTCCAGCCCGGCGAACCCCTGGCACCCCCCGTAATCGCCAAGGTGAAGGAAACGGTAGAAGATGTCGACTACGCCATAATCGACGCAGCCCCCGGCACCACCTGCCCGACGGTCGAGGCGGTGCACGGCAGCGACTACTGCCTGCTGGTAACCGAACCGACTCCCTTCGGTCTGAGTGATCTAAAGATGGCGGTCGGCATGTGTCGCAGATTGGAGATTCCCTTCGGAGTGGTCATAAACAGGCATGACCTCGGCGACGATCGCGTGGAACGATACTGCGAACGAGAGGGTGTCGAGGTGCTCGCCCGCTTCCCCGTCGACTTGGAGCTGGCGCGCGCCTACGCCCGGGGCGATCTCGTGGTGGACCATTCCGAGAGATGGCGGAGACGATTCGCAGAACTCGCGAGCGCCATACGAACCCGCATGAATGGAGGGATGTCATCTTGAGACAGCTGGTGATACTCAGCGGAAAGGGTGGAACCGGTAAGACGTCCCTCACCGCCAGTTTTGCGCGACTGACGAATGAAGAACTGGTGCTGGCGGACCGCGACGTGGACGCCCCCGAT
>CAYLPL010000073.1:0-8336 GCA_964385545.1 uncultured Clostridia bacterium
TGTGGCCCCGGGGGCTGTATCGTAGCACTCTGCCCGGACACGGGGATCCGGAGTTTGGGCGGGGGGTGGGGAGTACACCGGAACCCGACGGGAGCGGCGAAGGGTACGTAACGTGGTTGTGGAATTAGTGCGCCGGTGCCGAGCCCGGGAAAACCCCTCCACTGGCCCCGAGAGGGACGGAAGTCGCGCGACGCGTTCGGCGTGTGGTGGTGGAAATACCACCGGGGAGCACTATGAGTTATGGGGAGGTTGCAAGCCAGGCCAAAAGTCCCGGGGCTGCGCGCGCTGTCGGCACCGTGATGGCACAAAACCCCTTTCCGCTATTTGTTCCCTGCCATCGAGTGGTACGCTCCGATGGAGACATCGGTCGGTTCGGGGGAGGTAGAGCGATGAAGATGCAATTGCTCGAACGGGACCGGATGTGTGGTTTTTCGAGATGAGCACCGATTGCTACAGGAAACGAGTTGCTCTGTGTCGAATAGCTGACATCCAGGGTTATATGTGTCGGGGTTAACGTACATAGATGACCCCACCGACCTCTCGCCTTGGGCGCATCGCGCCGTATCAAAGTCAATCACATAACCCGGAGGAGGATATCGTCATGGTTAAACTGGATAGAACGGAAAAGCGCGTAATGGAGTTGCTGCAAAAGGACGGACGCATGTCATTTGTCGATATGGCCGAGGAGATCGGGGTTACCGAGGGGACTATCCGGCGCAAATTCTATCGCTTGATAAACGAGGGGATCATACATATAGCCGGGATTTCCGATCCTTTTAAGATAGGCTTCAGTTCCCCGGTCATCATTGCGCTAAACGTCGAACCAGGCAAGAGCAAGGTGGTTGCAGAACAAATTGCCAAGCTGCGCCCGTTGCATTACGTGGGATTGGCGACGGGTAATTTCGACATTATAGTTCAGGGAGTATTCCCCACCAACGAGGACCTGTCGCGTTTCATTCTCGAGGATCTCAGCGCCGTCGATGGGATTCGAGAGATCAACACCTCTTTGCTTCTCCGGGTTTTCAAGCAAAGCTTCGAGTGGGGCGTTGCCCTCTGACGGGAGCGCCGAGATGAGAGCCGATGTTCGAAGACTTTTGAGATCCATTCCACCAGTCGACGAACTGCTCGCAGAGGACGAGGGAGTCGCGTTGGTAGCCCGGTATTCACATGCTAGCGTGCGCGACGCCCTCGTCATCGTGCTCGACCGGTATCGGGAGTCGATAAAGTCCGGGGAAACCGAGGTTTCCTTCGGTGACGTGGAACCCGGGGTGATCTGGACCCGGGTTTGTGATGTCCTGCAGGAATGGTTCGATCCGGGGCCACAGAAGGTAATCAACGCCACGGGTGTCGTCCTCCATACCAACCTGGGTCGCGCTCCCCTCTCTGCCGAGGCGATTCGGCGCCTCGGTGTCGTCGGTGCCAGCTACTCCGATTTAGAATATGACCTAAAAGCGGGAAAGCGGGGGAGTCGGGGCCATTTCGCCGTGGAGGCCTTGCGCCGGTTAACCGGTGCAGAGGACGCTCTGGTGGTCAACAATAATGCCGCTGCTTTGCTTTTGATTCTGAATACCTTCGCCCCCGGTCACGGAGTGGTCGTTTCCCGGGGAGAGCTGGTGGAAATCGGGGGTTCCTTCCGAATTCCAGAAGTCCTGCGGGCGGGAGGAGCCCACCTCGTCGAGGTGGGTACCACCAACCGTACCCATCCTTCGGACTATCGCAACGCGATAACCGAGGGAGTTACCATGCTGATGAAAGTCCACCGCAGTAACTTCCACCTCGAGGGCTTTACCGCGGAGGTTTCCGCCGGGGATATCGCCGATATGGCCCGGCGAGGGGGTCTTTTGAGTGTCTACGATCTCGGTAGCGGGTATTTGGGGCGCAAGGGTGTTCCCCGCCTCGCCGGCGAACCTTCCGTAGTCGATGCCGTATCGAGCGGGGTCGATTTGGTAACGTTCAGCGGCGATAAACTGCTCGGTGGACCCCAGGCCGGAATCATCCTGGGATCGCAAGAGCTGTTGCATGAGTTGAGGACAAACCACCTCTTGCGCGCCCTTCGGGTGGATAAGATCACGCTCTCCGCCCTGGGGGCCACGCTTTCTGCCTACCTGAACGAGCGCGAAAGGGAGGAAATCCCGGTATTGCGAATGATAGGTCGTGATCAGGAAGAACTGGAGAATCGTGCCCGCGGGTTGGCCGATCAGCTGGCGGAGGTCTTTCCCGGCAGGGTGGAAGTCGTCGCTGGTTCCTCCCGCGTGGGCGGGGGGTCCTCTCCGGGTCTCGAGCTTCCCACCCATCTGGTACGGTGTACCCCCCGTACCTCCGACGTTACCGCGTGGATCGAGCGGTTGCGTGGCGGTGAGCCGCCCGTGATCTTGCGCGTGGCCTCGGGGTCGCTTCTTTTGGATCCGAGGACGCTTCTGGCGGGCGACGAGTCCGCCGTGCTAGGAAACTTCATTTGCGCCGCCAACTCGATTGGAGGTGATGCCCGTGTCCGATAGGGAGAAGATTCGTCTCACTCGAATGACCGACAAGGCCGGTTGAGGCTGCAAATTGGGTCCTGAGACCCTGGCGCAGGTCATGCGCCACATGGATACGGGCAACGTTTCTCCTAGAGTCCTGGTAGGCCTCGATTTTCCCGACGATGCCGGCATTTTTCGTCTGGATGAAGAGCGGGCGCTGGTTCAATCGGTCGACTTCTTTACTCCCGTGGTGGACGACCCCGCGGATTTCGGAGCCATCGCCGCATCGAATGCTCTAAGTGATCTTTACGCCATGGGGGCAGAACCGCTCACCGCACTGAACCTGGTCGCCTTTCCCGAAGAGCAGCTCCCCCTTTGGGTGTTAGACGAGATTCTTCGCGGCAGTGCGTCGGTGCTCGAGGAAGCCGGCGTGGCCCTACTGGGGGGACACTCGATCGACGATCGAGAACCCAAGTTCGGGTTGTCCGTCACTGGTATGGTACATCCGGATCGCATAATCAGGACCGGAGGAGCCCGCCCGGGAGACATCCTGGTGCTCACCAAGCCGATTGGAGCCGGGGTCATTACCACGGCCCTCAAGCGTGACATGGCCGACCAAGAGGTGGTGCGGACGGCCGTTTCCTCCATGAAGGAGACCAACGCCGAAGCCGCCGAAGCGGCCCGGGAGATAACGGTCAGCGCCGCGACCGACGTTACAGGGTTCGGCCTACTCGGTCACGCGGCGGAGATGGCCGATGCATCTGATTGCACTTTGGATATTTACGCTGAGGCGGTTCCCCTGCTTCCCGGGGCCCGCGAACTCGCATCGCGCGACGTCTTCCCCGGGGGCAGCCGTGCCAACCTGAACTACCTGATATCGCGCGGGGCCGTCGAATTCGGGGATGGCGTCGAAGAATACATCCGATTACTGCTTGCGGATGCGGTGACCAGTGGCGGTTTGTTGCTATCCATCCCGAAAACCCGGGGGGATGCCCTGCTCGAAGCGATGAAACTGCGTGGAGTTCAGGGATATCCGATTGGTGTGGTGGGTAATCGTCGGGGAGACACCGCCATTAGGGTTTTTCAGTGCTCCGGTTGATCTTTTTTCTTCCTGACCTCGGGAGGATATTTCGTTCGGATGCCGAAGTATTATAAGCGTTAGAGCATTTTCGCTGCAGGTCTAGGGGGGTCGTGTCCCAGATGTCCGCTGACATCAGCAAGGAGAAATTGGCCCGTAGGCGTCACGAACTCAGGAAGAGAAAGCACAGTTTCGTCGAGCTTATCATGCAAACCAAAAAGAGTATGTACCGGGAACAGTTGCGCGAGAAGGCGCGGCTCGGGAGTGCTCAGCCCGAGAAGGCTGCGAGCTCCTGCGACAATTGAGCCGGTACTGAGTCGGTAGATTTTGGCGGGGCGGTTCCCGGGGTACTGTCGGGAATCGCCCCGACCCTTTATGTGAAACCCGGGTGGTGGATCTTGCGAACCTCGAGGGAAAGCTATCGGGACCTGGTACGTCAAAGACTGAGACTGTGCCTTCGCGCTCCCGAATTGCCCATGGGACATCTTCACCTCGTCTCCGACCGGCATCAGCTGCGGAGTCGTCGTGCCGCCTATGCCAAAATGGTCGACGGGGGAGGCGGGTCCGAGCCACCCGTGCGCATGACCGGAGGATGGATTAGAGACCTCAGCGCGCAATTTGATATCGAGATCAGACGCCTGGATGCCTGGGAGCAGAATACTCTACTCCGAGCCCTGGTAGATGAAATGGATCCTCCCCCCGGGGATTCCCTCGGCCGCATATGGTCAAGGACCGGCACGGCCGCCTCCCTTGCCCGTTTCGTCCGCGAATTGCGCTCCACCGGGCTCGAGTCGTCCGAACAGCGAACGTCTCCCTTCCTCGCGCCGCTGATATCCGAATACGAAGGCATTCTCGCCACGAACAATTTGGGCGACGGGCCCGGCCTTTTTGCCTCCATAGCCCGACACCTAGCCGATGGCGATTCGACCCTGTGGGATGTAGTCACCGTCGAGGGTTTTTGGCATTTCGATCCCCCCCTGATCGAATTACTACGCGCGGTATTCCGGCGCTCTCGCGATTCGAAGTTGCTCTTGGCCCACGATCCCGAGCGACGAGATCTTTTCCCCGAGGTTGACCATCTTCGAGAGACGTTGGGGGAGCTATATGATGACACCCTCGCATACCACCCCGACCGGACGAGGACCTCCCTGGCCCGCGGCATCTTCCACCCCTCGGGATGGGATCCCTGCGGGGGACCGGCGGTTTCCGTATTTCGGGTCGCGGATGAATCACACGGTTTCTCCGAATTGATTTGCGCGCTGAAAAAGAGGATACGTGGAGGTACAAGACCACGCCATTGTTGCGTGGTGTTCCCCTCTGAGGCGGCGATGCGAACCGGATTACGCGAGCTGTTTAGAGCGGGCGTACCGGTCGACGGAAAACCATCCCTACCCGTATCCGAGACGGGATCCGGGAGGGCGGTGGCGGTATTGTTGGATCTTCTGGATTCTCCCAGCGCCGAGAATTTCGTAAACCTCGCGTCAGCTCCCTACATGACTCGATGGAACGGTCTAATCAGACTTACCCGCTATTGTCCTCCTCGGCTCGAAGGGGAGGAGATTTCCGATCACCTTGAGGCGATCAGATCTTCACTTTCGGAAAGACGACGCCGGAGGACGGAAGGCATATCCTGGGAGTCGCCGGAAGCTTTGGGAAGATGGATAGATGAAGTAAGTCATATGCTCCGGGATCTGGAGGAAATCCGCAACCTCTTGCAAACGATACCCACGCGGGGTGCCGAGGAGATTTGTGCCGCCGTATTGCGGGTGTTGAGGCGGCTGGGATTGCCCGCTAATCTGCGGGCGAGTCTCGAGTCCGACGGAGGTTGGAGTGTGGATTTACTCCGGGATTTGGAGGCATGGAATCGCCTGGAAGACGGATTGAAGGTGCGTCTGGCGGGGCTTTTGTCACAAACCCGCCCGGATTGTCCCCCAAAGTGGGTGTACCGAGGTCTGAGGGAGATGATGACGGGGATGACGGTGGTCGAACCGGCCACACCGGACGACTTGAGGTTGCGACCGGAGCCGGGGAGAGGTGTGACGGTAACGACCCCCGAGGGCATATCCGACGAGACTTACGGGTTCCTCGCCATGGTCGACGTGTCGGCCGGCACATATCCAGCCCCGATCGTGCCCTCCTGGATTCGCCGTATCGGCGAAGAAGTTCCCTTCAGTGTGGAGGAACAAAGGGAACAGAACCGGCGTTTTTACCGGGCCATCCGGGCGGCGCGGGACGATTTGCTCATCATGTATCCCGCGAGACGCGAGGAGGATACGCCAACCGCCTCCCCCTATCTGCAGGAGATGCTGATGGAGGCTCCCGAAATCTTTAGCGATCTTGCGAGCGAGTCGGACTCCATCCCGACGGCGGGAACCTGGGAGGACCTCAGGCTCGGAGTCCTGCGTTTGGCGCCAGAAATCGGTGGCCGCAAGTCCGAAGCGTTGGAGCTCGCGGCGGAAACCCTCGATTCGCGAAGACGAGGACGGCGCATGGGTCCCTCCTCGCGCGATCTACCTCACCCCGCTCCGCGGGATTTGCGTCGCGCCCTCGAGGCGGAAGAAGAGCGTTGGGGTAAGACCTTCGGTCGATGGGACGGGATACTCGGAGAGGCGGTCGCCGCCGACATCTCAAACCGTTTGCATTCCGCGGGGCGGATCTCGGTATCCGCATTGGACACTTACGCCGGTTGTCCCTTCAGGTATTTCGCTTCCTCCATATTACGCCTGCGAGACGACTTCATCTTGGAACAGATGCTTTCGCCCCTTCGCGTAGGGCAACTCTTTCACCGCGCCCTGGAGAAGTATTACCGCAGGCTAGTCCCGTCGTTTGCCGCAGAAGATGGTGAGTCCGTCTCTTTGCGGGCGCATCGGGAACGCCTGGAGAGTATCCTCTGGGAGCTCATCGACGGTTTGCGACCGGGATATCGCTGGATACCGGATTTTTGGTGGGAATCCGTCTATCGGCATTCCCTCCGGCGCCTGTCTGACCTCCTCGTGGCCGAGGAGGTCCGGCGCGATTCGACGCCGGGATCTGAGCTTCAACCCTATCTCCTGGAACGACGTTTCTCCCACTCCCTGGGAGCACTCACCACGTCAGCCGGGGTCGAGTCGTCCCATGAAATCGTTGTATCCGGCACCATCGACCGCATAGATATTCGGGAGAGGCCGGAAAGCGAGGAGCCGGACGGGTTCTTGATCTTCGACTACAAGTTGGGATGGGAACCGCCGGGGCCCGCCGATGCGCGGAAGGGATCGGATTTCCAAATGCCCCTTTACCTGATGGCGACAGGTCGCGAATTCCCCGGCGGAGATCTCCTCGGTGGTGGCTATGTGAGCGTAGCGGGAGCCCACTGGGAAAAGGGCATATATACGCCCGAGGCGACGGACATCCTGGGTTTGCCGCGATCGCGCGCCACCGCCGATGTCCGGGATTTGTTGCGCTCGGCGGCAACCAGGATATCAATGGCCTGGCGGTCGATGAATTCGGGGCTCTTCCCCGTACTGCCGTCCCGGGATAAAGGGTGCGATAACTGTCCCTATGCCACCCTTTGTCGCCGTTCGAGGGATAGATCCGAGGTAAAGGAAACCGAATATCTGGCACCTGGAGGGGAGCCGCGGTGAAAGAGACCGACGTAGCTTATAGAGGTGACATGACTCCCACCGGTCCGCAGAGAGAGGCCATCACGTGTCCTCTGGGCGACGTGGTGGTCACCGCGGGGCCGGGGAGTGGTAAGACCCGGGTGTTGGTGGGGCGCATGGAATATCTCTTGTCCCGGGGAGTACCCCCGGAAAAGATGGCGGCGATAACCTTCACCAAGCGCGCCGCGGCCGAGATGAAAGAGCGGTTGCGCACGCGGTTGGCGGAGCGCTGGGTGGAGGCGCGGCGAGACGGGTATCTGGCCGACGCCCGTCATTGGAGATCGCTGGTGTGGAGGATAGAGGGTGCTTACATAGGAACCATCCATGGTTTCTGCCAGAGCATGCTCCGGGATTATCCGCAAAGTGCCGACCTGGATCCGGAGTTCGCGGTCTTGGACCCGTACCGTCGTCGCCTGATAATGGAGGACATTATCAGGCGCGTGGTGGAGGAATTCCTCGGAACCGATCGCGCCGATTTCCTGCGCGATCTGGTGGATCGTCGGGGCCATCGATCCCAAAGAACTCACCTGGATCTGGTGCGAGGGGTCTGGGATGACAGCAGGCGTTCGGTCATCTCCTGGGAAGAATTGACCGAGATCACCAGGTCCTCGTTGTGGGAGAGATACCGGCTGTCCGGCGGCTCCCGGGACACCTGGATTCATGGGGGCCTGGAGGAAGGCGACGCCGACATCGTGGAAGATACTTTGGAAGACCTCTTGGACATGCACGCGCGCGCAGATGCGACGAGATCGAAGAAGTATCCCCCCCTCATAGACGCCTTTGCTACCCACTGGCCCCGCTTACGACGGTTCCTCCGCGGTCCCGAAGACGAAGCGGCGCTGGAGGAGATCCTGGAGCTTCTTCCCGAGAAGGGTTGCCCCAAGGCCTACAAAACGCACATCGGTGCGCTACACGATCTCGGCAGGCGCTGTGATCTCAGGCGGGAACTCGCCGCGGCGCGGGAGATGCTCGACATTATGCAAGAGATCGATCGACGCTACGGGCGTGCCAAGGATGAACGGGGTGTGCTCGATTTCGACGATCTGCAGAGATCTATCCTTCGCGTCTTGAGGTGCGATGGCGAGATGCTTTCCCGCGTTCAATCGAGGTACACCCATTTGCTCGTGGACGAATTCCAGGATACCGACGAGGTGCAGTGGA
>CAYLPL010000074.1:0-8309 GCA_964385545.1 uncultured Clostridia bacterium
ATTGACATCTTGGACGCGGGTCCCGCTTCCTTGGGCAATTCGCCTGCGTCGACTCCGCTTGATGATATCAGGGTTAGACCGCTCGCCCGGTGTCATCGATCGAATTATGGCCTCGGTCTTGACCAGCTCATCTTCGTCGATTTTCGCCGCTCCCATTTGCTTGGCCGCGCCCGGGATCATGGACATCAGCTGGTCGAGCGGTCCCATATCCTTGACCTGCTGCAATTGCTCCAGGAAATCGTCCAAAGTGAATTGGTCTTTGAGCAGCCGTTCACCCAATTCCTTGGCCCTGGTTTCGTCCATGCTGCGCTCGGCCTTTTCGATCAGGGTCAGCACATCGCCCATCCCGAGGATTCGAGATGCCATCCGTTCGGGATGGAAGACCTCCAGATCTTCGATCTTTTCGCCCACTCCGCTAAACTTGATGGGGCATCCCGTCACCTCCAATACCGAGAGGGCCGCCCCACCCCTCGCATCTCCGTCGAGCTTGGTGAGCACGACGCCGGTGATCGGGATGCGGGAATTGAACTCCTCCGCCATGGTAACGGCATCCTGCCCGGTCATGGCATCCAGAACCAACAACTGTTCGGTCACCTCGACGGCCTCGGCCATGGACTGCAGCTCTTCCATGAGCTCCTCGTCGATGTGGAGACGTCCCGCGGTATCGACGATTACCGTGTCGGCCCCGGTCCTTCGGGCCTCGGATACCGCGTTCTTTACCAGTTTCGCGGGGCCCTCGTTATCCTCGGGGCGACGCACCCTGACTTCGATCTTATCGCCTAGCTGCTGCAACTGGTCTGCGGCGGCGGGGCGATGTACGTCCCCGGCCACCAGCATCGGTTGCCTCCCCCGACCGCGCAGGTGTCGGGCCAGCTTGGCCGCCGTTGTGGTCTTTCCGGAACCCTGTAATCCCAAGAGCATTATCACTGTCGGGGGACGGGGTGCCGTCTCGAGGCGTCGTTCATTCTCTCCCATCAGGGAGGTCAGTTCGTCCTTGACGATCTTGACCACCTGTTGGCCGGGGGTGAGACTGCCCATCACTTCCGCGCCCACGGCGCGCTCTTTGACCCTTTCGGTGAAGGAGCGGGCCACGCGGAAGTTAACGTCCGCCTCAAGCAGTGCCATCCGCACCTCCCGCATGGCGGCGTCGACATCTTTTTCGCTCAACTTGCCCCGACCTCTGAGTTTCTTCAGGGCACCTTGAATTCTTTCTCCCAGGGTTTCGAACGCCATAAAGTCTCTCCCATCAACCCAGCGGGTTCAGTTCTCGCAACTCTTCTAGCGCATCGGCCAGGGAGGAGTAGTCCCCTCGTTGCACCGATCCCTCGATTCTTTGCGCAAGTAGGTTTACGCGCTCCCAGCGGTCGAGGAATCCCAGGGTGGATTCCGCCTCCTCCAGGGTTGCCAGTGCTCGCATGACCGAATCGTGAATTGCCTGACGGGTCACCCCGAGTCGCTCGGCAATTTCTCCAAGGGATAGATCCATCGCATAGTAAAGGTATACGACCCGCCGCTGTCGCTCGGTTAGCAGGCCGGAGTAGAGATCGTACAATCTGTTGGCTCGGAGGGTCCGCGCCAGTTGGGAACTCACCCGACTCATCTCTCCCTTGTTAAGGTTAGCACCTTTACACAGCGTCCACGCAATTTTAGGACGCCTCGCCCGGTGTCGTCAAGGGGTTGGGCGATTATGCCGCTTGAGTGCGGGGTGATCTCACAGGTCGAGCAGGGCGCGAACGAAGGCACTTCCATCGAAGGGCTGCAGATCGTCGAGGTTTTCGCCGAGGCCGACGAATTTGACCCTGTAGCCGGATGTCGATTCTATCGCCATCACGATGCCGCCCTTTGCGGTACCGTCGAGCTTCGTCAGGATGATGCCGCTGGGAGAGACCGCTTCACCGAAGGTTTCGACCTGTTTTAGGGCATTTTGTCCCGTGGTTGCATCCAAGACCAGAAGTATTTCGTCCGGGGGGGCACCGGTTTCGCGCCCGACTACTCTGACTATCTTGGTCAGCTCCTGCATCAGGTTGCGCTTGGTGTGCAGGCGTCCCGCCGTATCCAAAATCACCGTGTCGGCTCCCCTGGCCCTCGCCGCCTTGATGGTATCGAAGGCCACCGCCGCGGGATCCGCGCCGAGGTTGTGGGAGACGACGTCCACGTCGAGGCGCTCTCCCCAGATCCTAAGTTGTTCTATGGCGGCGGCGCGGAAGGTATCCGCAGCACCGAGGATGGGACGATGACCCGAGGTCTTGAGCATATGCGCCAGCTTGGCGGCGCTGGTGGTTTTGCCGACACCGTTGACGCCGACGAGCAGGATCACCGACGGGTCCCCGTCGAGGTGAAGCTGCCGTTCCGACGGTTCGCATGCCAGTCTATCTTCCAACAGGCGCCCGAGTTGTTCGACCAGCGCGGTCCGGTCGCCGGCGGGATTGCTTCTCCGCCACCGGCGCAGCTGATCCAAAAGATCCATCGCCGTCGTGGCGCCCATGTCGGTCTGAACCAGGAGGGCCTCCAATTCCTCGTAAAGCTCTTCCTCGCCACCCGATAGGTCCACCAGAGAACCCAGGCCCTCTACCAGGCGCCGGCGAGTTTTTTCCAGACCTGCCTTCATGCGCGACCATAGGCCGCCTCCTGTCTTATTCTCGTGGGAGTCCAATCGACGCACCTCCATATGATCGACTCAATTGTCGTTGTCGGAACCCACCATACTCGTAGCCGGATCGGCGTCCTCTAGTTTCACGGAAACCAGTTCCGAGACTCCGGGTTCGGCCATCGTCACGCCGTGAAGCGCATCTGCGATTTCCATGGTGCGCTTTTGGTGAGTTATGAGTATCTACTGAACGCCGCCGTTGGAATCGCGCAAGTATCGGGCCAACCGATCCGTGTTGCGCTCATCCAAGGCGGCATCGATCTCGTCGAGCAAACAAACCGGTGCGGGTCGCACCTTCAGCAGGGCGAAAAGGAACACGATACCCGTGAGGGCCCTTTCCCCACCCGACAGCAGACTCATGCGCCTCAGTTTCTTGCCCGGGGGTTGCGCCCGGATCTCCAGATTAGGATATCCCGAAGTGTCTTCCGCTTTAAGCCTGATCCTCCCCTCGCCGCCCCCGAAGAGATCGGTGAAGGTATGGGAGAACTCTTCCGATGCGGTCTGCAAGGTGTCAAGGAAACGGTTCTCGACCTTGGTGGCCAAGTTGGCGCGGAGCCGATCCAGGCCATCGAGGGAATCGTGGAGATCCGAAGCCCATAGCTCTTGGGTCGTGAGGCTGGCTACCTCACGGCGGTACTCTTCGATCGCCATGGGATTGACGGGTTCCAGGGAGCGTCTCCTCTCCTCCAGGACGGAGATGCGACGGCGCACCTTCGCGAGGGAGGATACGGAATCCATTTGGGCCAGGTCCTTCGGCGTCACGTCGTGATCGCGCCGGGCCACCATCTGGATCCTTCCCAACTCTTCTTCGAGCCGTCGTTCCTTGGCCTCGAGGGAGGCCGATTTATTCTTCAGATCGGACCTGATGGCCTCCATTTCTGCGGCACCGACCCGGGTTTCCTCGTTTTCGCGGGCGGCTTTTTTACGCTCTTTGCGGATTTGCTCTTTCCCCCGGGTGGCGCGCGTTATGGCTTCAGCGTACCCGTCACACAGATGCCGCAACCGATCCATCCGTTCCTTCAGTTTCTCGCGGTTACCCCCGAGATGCTGCAGTTGTTCCCGGAGTTCGCCCTCTCGTTTCTGCAGGCGGTCAGTTTCCTCATCCCGACGCCGCTGATAGGATTCTAAAGCAACGATCTGTTCTGCCAGGGAGAGTAGCCCTTCGCGCAGCTTTGCTATGCGGGAGTTGGTCTCTTTGCGCCCGCGGGTCGATTGCCCCACGCGCTCTTCCCTACGGGAACGAAATAGTGCCAGCGCCGAAAGGGCTTCAATGAAGCGTCGTTTCCGCTTTTCCAAATCGGCCTTTGTTCGTTCCATCTCCCGGGCACGTTGCGAGGCCCTTCTGCGTTCCTCCTCGAGCTCCCGCACCCGTCGAGCGAGCTCTTGGGATTCTCGTTTGATTGTGGATCTTCGCTTTCGAACTTCGGCAATTGCCCTTTCGGCATCCCCAAGCTTTGCACTGAGCTGGGATATCTTATCCCGCAGGTCGCGAATCTCGTAATCGGCCTGATTTAACATGGGATCCAGTTCTTCCGCTTCCCTGCGCAAGGTTTCAATGGAATCTTCCAGTCTTCGTATCTCCGCAGCCATTGCGACCCGATCGATCTGCCCGTCCGTCGGGTCTCCCCGGCCTCCCGATACGGTGCCCCGGGGATCCGCCCGGTATCCATCGAGGCTGACGAGGGATGGTAGGCCCAAAGCTACCGGTGCACCTTCCGACCACATGAGATGGAGGAGCCGCACCATGGCTGCCTTATCCTCGAGCACCAAAAAACGCGCAAACAAGCGACGCAACAGCGGAGCTAGTCCGGGTGAATCGGAGTTGTCGATTTGCAAAAGCTCATCCAGCCATCCGGCGGTGCACTCGCCCATGCCGCCGTCCACCAGCCAGCTTTCCCACCGCGAACGATGCCGTTGCCAATTGAGATCTGGTTGAGCGGAAAGAACCGTCTCCGGTGGATCCTCCACGACGTAGCGGCATCTTTTATCAAGAGCATCCGCACTGAGGCGTTCCCTCGACACCATCGTGGCGGTGGCGTATTCCCCCAGGGCGGCGTCGACGGCCTGGCGCAGATCCTCGGGAATGTCGAAACTGGTCAAAAGGAGTTTGCCCGCCTGGCGCCGCGGACTATGTCGCTGTCCGCCGGGATTTTGCCCCTGGATGATTCCCTCCAGGGTATTCTTCCGGGATTGGGCCGAGGCGATTTGCGAGGCGAGGTTTTCTCGCCTTTTTGCCAGGCGGTTCCTCTCGCCTTGTACCGCGGTGGATCGTGATCGCATCCTCGCGAGCTCATTTCGCATTACCTCGAGACCGCGCGGTTCGGAACCGTCCTCGGGATCGGAGGTATCCTCCATCTCCTTGAGTTGGGCTCGTGCCATTTCTAAGGCGTGCGCTTTCCGAGTGGTCACAGAATAGTTCTCTCGGATGCCCTCTTCGGCTTCGGATATTGCCCGGACGGTTTCGCGGATGCGGCCTCGCAGCCATTCTTCCCTTCGAATTGCCCGTCTCAGTATGGCCTCGTCGCGTCCCGAGCGGGAATCCACGCTTCGTACCCAATCTTCCAACCGGGAGATCTCGCGTTTAACCTCACCTCGGCTCAACTTCAGGCGGCGGAGGTCATCGGAACGATCGGGCTGGATGTTGGCAATTTCCTGCGAAGTCTCTTCCAACTGCGTCTTCTGCCGTTCGATGTCGGCTTCCACGGAACGCATCCGTTCGCGCAACACGTTGAGATCGGAAGTAAGGCGGGCGTTTTCCCGCTCGAGGATCCCACAACCCTTTTCGAACAGTTCTTCCCTCTCGCCGATCTCCCCGAGGGCGGCTCTCAATTGTTCCGAGCGCGATTTCAGTCGTTCGATTTCCTCAGAACACCTGGCCAACTCCGAGGACAGCTCTTGCCTTTGGCCGCGAACGCGGGCCAGCGAGGAGGCGGTGGTTCTGTATTCGGCGCCGAGGATATTACGGCGTAGATCCATCTCCCTGGAATGGATGATGCGGTGTAATCGGGCCCTCTTCGCCTGTTCCTTTAGCGGCGTGACGTATTCACGCCTTACAGAAAGAACGTCCGCTAGTCGGCGGAAGCGATCGCGTCCGCGAAAGATACGATCACCCGACTCCTTCAAAACCACTCGGAAGCGGGTGACGCCCGCGACCTCCTCGATGTAGGTTCGCAGGTCCTCGCCGCTGGCATCCACGATGCGTTCTACTTCGCCCTGTCCGATGACGGCGTAGGACCCTTTGCCGAGTCCGCTGTCCCAAAAGAGTTCCTGGATATCCCGCAGGCGACAGCGCGTACCATTCAACAGGTACTCACTTCCACCATCGCGATCCAGTCGTCGGGTCACGCAAATCTCGGAGGGTAGGTCGGAATGCCGACCGTCGTTTTCGAAATGTGCCGAAACCTGCGCCATGTTGAGCCGGCGCCGGCCGGTGGTACCCGAGAAGATGAGTTCGTCCATGCGGCTGCAGCGCAGAAGTGATGGACTTTGTTCGCCCAGTACCCACCTGAAAGCGTCGACGATGTTACTCTTGCCGCTGCCGTTGGGCCCAACGACGGCGGTCAGGGTCCGGGGAAATTCCAATACCGTGGAGCGAGCGAAGGATTTAAAGCCCGATATTTCCAGTCGAGTTAGCCGCATTCATTTCTCCCCTTCACGACAGTGGGCCTGTCCCCACGTCAGGCGCGGGACAAGCCCTGCGAGGGCTCTCGAAGGTTATTGACCTATCGGCGGGTACCACTTCGCCCCTTCCCAGCTGCCGCGTGATTAGCGATTGGCCACTAGGAAATTTATGGCCGTCTTCTCCTCGCCGTCGATCGATACTTCGACGAAAGCCGGAATTGTTACCAGGTCGATACCGTTAGGGGCCACGAAACCGCGGGCAATGGCAATTGATTTGACTGCCTGATTGACGGCGCTCGCTCCCACGGCCTGAAGTTGTGCCTCCCCCTTGGATCGTATCACCGCCGAGAGGGCGCCGGCTACGGATTTGGGTTGAGAATTCGATGAAACCCGGAGCAATTCTACGAGAATCATCCCCTTCCTTCGGGAGAAGGCGACGCGGCACAATACGAATCTTCGAGGCACGGGCACGATTTCCTTCAGTCGCAACCCAGAATCTGGAGCGCGGCAGCCGCGGCGCGCTCCTCGGCGCGCTGCTTGGTGCGGGCCGTTCCTCGCGCCAGGGGCTTGTTCCCCAACCTAACTTCTACGGTGAAGCGCGGGTCGTGATCGGGTCCTTTCCGGCAAATGAGTACGTACGTCGGTTGCAGGGAACTATCGATATCTCGGGCGGCGCGATCCAGGGTGGATTTGGGGTCCGGGCTGAGTGATGTGTTCGGGGCGGTGGCTAGGGGGCCCGCGAGGGCGTGCAATACGAAATATGCGGCGGATTCGAGTCCGCAGGAAAGATAGATGGCCGCCACCACTGCCTCGAAGGCGTCGGACAACACCGACTGCTTGTCCGCCCCACCGGAGTACATCTCGCCACGCCCGAGCCTCAACTCGGAGCCGATATTCATTTCGCCAGAGCATATCGCCAGGGTCTCCGCCCGCACCACGGCGGAGCGCATGGCCGACAGGGTACCCTCGTTCACCGTCGGGTGGTGCGCGAACAGATGTTCACTGACAATCAGTCCCAAAACGGCATCGCCCAGGAATTCCAGCCTTTCGTTGGAAGGGCCCTCACCCGGGTGTTCGTTGACATAGGAACTGTGGGTGAGGGCCCGGGTCAAAAGGGAATCGGCCACCTCGATACCGAGCTCCGCGAGCAGAGTTCGCAACCCCATCTATTCACCGCGCCCCCATATCAAAGTGGCGTTTTGGCCACCGAAACCGAAGGAGTTGGTCAATGCCACATCTGCCTGCATCTGCCGGGGAGAACCGACGATGTGGTTTAGATCGCATTCGGGATCGGGATTGTCCAGGTTCAGCGTCGGCGGTAGCGCGCCGTCTCGCATACCCAATAGACAAACGGCGCTTTCCAGCGCCCCGGCGGCACCCAGAAGGTGGCCAGTAGACGACTTGGTGGCGCTGACGGCGACGTCTTTCGCCGCGTCTCCGAAGACGGCGTGGATGGCCCGGGCTTCCGCGACGTCGCCTACGGGAGTGCCCGTACCGTGGGCGTTGATGTAATGGACATCCGCGGCGTTCAGCCCGGCATCGGCGAGGGCCGTCTCCATGGATCGGGCTCCTCCAGACCCATCCGGCGCGGGTGCTGTGATGTGATGGGCATCGCTGGACATGCCATACCCGAGGATCTCACCCAATATGGTGGCGCCGCGCGCCCTGGCGTTGTCCAGGGTTTCCAGCACTAATATGGCGGCACCTTCCCCGATGACGAAGCCATCGCGATCGCGATCGAACGGTCTGCTAGCCGTCTCGGGTTGTTCGTTTTGGGTGGACAACGCCTTCATCGCGCCGAAGCCCGCGACGCAGAGGGGGAGGACGCCGGCCTCGGTTCCGCCGGTTATCATCACGTCCGCATCACCTCGTTGGACGTAGCGGAAGGCCTCCCCTATGGCGTGGGCTGAAGCCGCACAGGCGGTGGTTACCGTCAGGTTGGGGCCGCGGGCTCCGATTTGCATACCCACGTGGCCCGCAGCCATGTTGGAGATCCTCATGGGTATGCAGAAAGGACTGACGCGCGAAGGTCCCTTTTCCC
>CAYLPL010000075.1:0-8308 GCA_964385545.1 uncultured Clostridia bacterium
GATACTCGAGGATTTACCCCAGGTGGACGCCGCGGTCGTACCCATCGGCGGGGGAGGACTGATTTCCGGCATAGGCCTTGCGATCAAGGAGACCAACCCCAGGGTTCGCATCATCGGAGTTGAGGCCACGGGGGCCGCGAGCGTAACCCGTTCCCTGGAGACCGGGGAGGTAGTGGAACTGGATGGCGCCGAAACCATCGCCGACGGGATCAGCGTCAAGCGCCCGGGGGAGATCACCTTTCCGCTGATTCAAAAATACGTCGACGAGGTGGTAACCGTAAGCGATGAGGAGATCGCCAGCTCGGTGCTAATGGGGCTGGAGCGTGCCAAGATGGTGACCGAGGGCGCGGGAGCCGCGTCGCTGGCGGCCGTGTTATTCGAAAAAACCGGTCTCAAGGATAGGGTCGTGGTATCGGTATTGAGCGGCGGCAACATAGACGTGAACCTAATCTCGAGAATCATCGACCAGGGCCTGATGAAGAGCGGAAGGCGCGTGGCCCTCGGTACGATCATTCCTGATCGTCCCGGTAACCTGCAGAAATTCTTGCGGATCGTGGCCGATCAGGGGGCGAGCGTACTCACGATATCCCAGGATCGTCTCGATGTGCGCGTTCCCCTGGATAAGGTGGAAGTACAGGTGGTCTTGGAGACCCAGGGGTCGGACCACGTCGGTCGAATCCTCGATGCACTGCGGGATGCCGATTACGGAGTGACCATACTGTCCTGAGTGAGCCTTCGTGTGCGGAACGGCAAGTGGCTACGGGAAGCTGTCAATAGCGTTCGTAACCTCGATAAACGGGATCTCACGGGGATTCGTTTCTGGTCTTCGGGCAGTGGCGAGAACACCATCCGCCTCTTGCGGTTGGAGCCGGGTAATTCCGCGGGGGATCCCCGATAGCGAAAAGGTATGGTCGTAATCGCGGGTTATCCGCGGGGGTGTTACCTATTCAAAACGAGCATCACCCGATTGCGATCGCGGCGGGCATGATGGATATTTGTCGGCATCGAGCGATCATTGGCATGGCGATGACGCGAGACTACTAGATCCTGCAGGGAAATTGGAATCATGGGAGCCCTCAATGTCGCCCAGTCTCGTTGTGGGATTTCGGGCCGGTAGAGTATGGTCTGATCACCTGATGAGGGTTCTCCTTGCGAAAGAGGGGGTCGCAAGACTACCGACCTGTGAGACCTTCAGGGCTATGGTTGCCGAGTCGCCGGATTGTATCCGAGACGGCCCGGCCCGCTTTTGCGGAAGTGTTTCTTTGCACGATCAAGGCAACGGCCTGATGATGCGGGTTGATCGGGCCCTTATCGTCGCCGCCTTATCTTGAGGTTGTAAGCTATCGTTCCCATTCAAGACTATGTATCTATAGATGTCGCTACTGAGTGCAGCTGTCGGTTGGGCGATGGTGTTTCCTTTGTCGACGGACACTCTCAGAAACCTCTTTCGGCGACCTATAGTCTCCATTTTCCCAGAGAGTATCTTGTGCAGCCAGCCAGGCGGACAAGTCTTCCGTATCGCCACATATCCTTGCTTCGCATAGGCGACCTTTTGCGCAGCGCCCATCACACCAGCAACCTTTATGGTCCAAAAACGGTACACTCTAGATCTTCAGCCATCGGAGCCATTCTGCTACCGGCGTGACTTCCGGTTTGTAGACCATCAACACGTAGACGATCGCCAGGGGAAGCACTCCAGCCATGCTGATCCAACACCGCCGCCTGAGGAGATGCATCAGTTCAGCTGGAAGTGCCTGATCTCCTGTTTCGAGGGTTGATATCATCCGTTTGATTTTGTACTGACCAGGGATGTCACCGATTATCCACAGGACACCGGACAGCAAGAAGAGCAGAAAACTCACTGAAAGCCAGCCAATGTCCCAAAGATTTCCAATGCTGTAGCTTAAAGAGAGTCCCGCCAGTACCGAGAGTATGATAAGCGGAGATGACAAACGCGAGTCCAGAAAGGTCACGGTTTGATAGGTATGCAGGATTACTTCTTTGTTGGCGGAGGCGAGGCTTAGCCGCTCCCATAGTATACCTACCACTGCATTGGCGAAAAACAGCGTAACCGCCGCAATGTGCAAAAAGCGGGCGTGGCTGTGCACGGCCGGGTGTTTCAAAAAGGCGATGAAACCTTCTGGAAATAGGAGGGCAAAGCCTATCATTCCCGCCATGATCGTCAAAAAGCCAAACAGAACATATCTTGTTTGCATAGTGGCACCTAAGCCCCCATCCCACATCCCTGTAAGGTTGGTCTTATATTACTCGGCAGCGATATCCTCCTGCTCAGATGTACCCCTCATGCTGTATTGGTCATTGGTTTCCGAGCGACGAGTGCAGATGACGGTAATCGTAGCGCTGCACGGGTTAACGGGAGATCCGGCGGGCTCAAAACCTCGGCGCTGAGTGAACCCATTTCAGTCTTGATGCGGTGTTGCACCCAGGCCCGCCCGGCGCTTTCCCTTTTTGCCTTTGAGAATGCGGCACCATGACTCCGTAATTGATCCTAAGCCCTACGAGCGAGGACCATCGGATGCGAAATGCCGATAAAGATGGAGTTTCGAGATCACAATAGCGGTCCGAAGGATACTGATGTGGTCGGCGCCGAGAATGAAGAGTCGACTTGCGATTGCATGGCGGAGCCACCGACTGGGCCGGCACTCACTTCCCGCGATATCCGCCTGGGCGTCTAACATCCCCGCTCAGCGAAGCTCTAAGGGTACTCCGATTGGGACACCCTCGGCGTCCCTACGTTTCAGCCTGGAGCCACCGAGACCAACAGCCGCCTCGAACGCGAAAAACACCGACCCGGGTGAACACGGGACTGGGCACTTCCTGCGGCTTTTCTTTACCCTCCTTTCCCCACGAGGAGACCACATTTGGCATCGGCCAAATCAGGGCGCAGAGCCCAAACATTGAACCATGCAATCCGATGCACTAAAATAGCAGAGCACGGTAGTCCTCAATACTCTATTCGCCCCGTATTCCATTTATCGGCCATGTGAGTGACTGTGAGAAGCGCGCAAAGGACTAGTTCACGATGAAATCAGCAGTACGAAAGTATTGGCCCCAATACCAGTGGGCGAATATTCGTGCAATGATCGCCAATATGAAGAGGGAGCCCAGGCGGAATACGCAGTCCTTCGAGGGAAAGCGCGTCGTCATCACCGGGGCTACTTCGGGTATCGGTTATCATACTGCGCGCAAGTACGCGGCGATGGGTGCCCATGTCATCATGGTCAATAGAAATCCGGAGAAATCAGAGCGGGTTCGCATAGAAATCGCCGAAGAATTCGGTATCCCGACAAAGCATTTCATCGCGGACTTATCGCTTTTGACGGACATACGGAGAGTGGGCCAAAGTATCCTGTCCCTTGAAGCGCCGATAGATGTGTTGATCCACAATGCGGGGGTACATCTGGAGTCTCGCGAAGAGACTGCAGAGGGCCTGGAGGTCAATTTTGCGGTCCATTATCTTAGTCCCCTCATTATCACCAGGATGCTCATGCCAAAATACCGGCGTGACAGGACGGGACGAATAATCCTTGTGAGTTCGGAGGCTTATCGTTTTGCGGCATGGGGGTTAGATCTGGAAGACCTGCAGTGGAAGAGGCGGCGCTATTCCGGTCTTAGGGCTTATGGAGCCGGCAAGCTGGCACAGATTCTGTCCATGCACATTTTTGCAAGACAACTGGCCCCCTTTGGCGTAACCATCAACGCGATGCATCCGGGTATGGTCCGGACAGAATCCGGGAAGGATAACAGCAGATTGTACCAATGGTTTAAAAAGAGCATAATCGACAGGTATTCGGGATCTCCCGAGTCTTCCGCTGAAGCCCTGTACTATCTCGGTGCATCCCCGGAATTGGCGCATGTCAGCGGTTCCTTCTTTCATCTGACCACAGAAGAAGAACTGGCACCACCAGCTCGAGACACCGAGGCAGCGGAAGCCCTCTGGAGGCGAACCGCAGATCTGCTTTGCGAGAAAGGTGTAGCGCTGTGATGGAGAGGGACATAATCGTTGTTGGTGGCGGCCTCGCGGGCCTGACCGCAGCTTTGAGTCTCGTCCATAAGGGCAAGGACGTACTCCTGATCGAGAAGAACGAAAAGTGCGGTGGGTTGATGAACTCCTTTGAACGGGACGGTTTCCGCTTCGAAGCCGGCGCGCGGGGCTTGGTTAACGCAGGCCTTGTGAAACCTCTCATCGAGGAGTTTGCCCTGGACATCGAGATGCTGCCGAACCCCATCACGCTGAGGATTGAAGACAGAATGCTCGAGATCGCGGGCGAGCAGAGTCTTCACCGCTATTGTGATGTGCTCAAAGACCTCTATCCCGAAAGCAAGGATGAGGTCGATAGGATCATCGAGGCCATCGGCGAGATAATCGAGGATATGAAGGTACTCTACGGCGTTGACAATCCGCTGTTTTCGAAGAAGAAACGGGATATCCTGACCGTGCTTCCCTCGGTTTTGGCCTGGATGATCAAGTTCGGAAAAACGATGTACCGCATTACCAGGATGAACACGCCTTTTGAGGACTATCTGGACATCCTCGCGGCGAATCAATCCCTCAAAGATATTATCGGCCAACACTTTTTCAAAAAGACTCCCGCATTTTTCGCTTTGAGCTATTTTGCCCTATATGGTGACTACATTTACCCCCGGGGTGGGGTGGGTGCCTTTATCGACAAACTGGTCGAATCAATCGCCGCTCTGGGTGGCGACATACGTTATGGGACACAGATCGTGCGCGTCGATGCACACAATAGGACACTGAAAGATTCACGCGGGGCCTATTATCGGTACAAGAAGATGATTTGGGCTGGCGACCTCAAGGCCCTTTATGCCATGACGAGCGACGCAGGTATGGGGAAACGGTGCCTCGGCAAGTTCAGAAAGACAAAGCAGGCGATACTTGCCCATAGGGGTGCCGAGTCGGTGTTCTCGGTCTTTCTCGCGGCGGACCTGCCACCCGAGTTCTTTGGTGAAAGAGCCAGCGGCCACGTGTTTTATTCCCCGCGTCGTCGAGGGCTGGGGACAGTACATACCACCGAGTTGCAGTCCCTGTTGCGGAGCTGGGATACCGTTCGTAAGGAAGACCTTTATGAATGGCTGTACAGGTTCTGTCGCTACAACACCTTTGAGATATCCATCCCCGCGCTTCGCGACCCCGCTGCAGCACCTCCGGGCAAGACGGGCATTATCATCAGTACCCTGTTCGATTATGCGCTCACCGACCGAATACGCGACAGGGGCTGGTACGAGGAGTTCAAAGCGCGGGTTGAAGGTCTGTTCATTACCACTGTCTCGGCTGGCATTTACGAAGGACTTAAGGACAAGGTGCTGTTCAGCTTTTCCGCTTCGCCCCTATCCATCTACGAGCGGGTGGGCAGTTCGGAAGGTTCTATTGTGGGCTGGTCCTTCGAGGAGGGGATCCCCGTGGTCACCAACATGTTGAAAATGGGCACTTCCGTTGAAACCGCCTTGCCGGATGTATACGCCGCGGGGAAATGGGTCTACAGCCCGGCCGGTGGACCGACCGCCATCATGACGGGCAGGATGGCCGCGAAGCGATGCCTGTAAGGATACTGGATGAAAGTCGCCTTTGGGGGGTGCTGACATCCTGTAGGCACGGACCAGGCAAGCTTGAGGCAACCAACGGTGATAGCCGTAACGGTAGGTCTCCCGTTCATCAAAGAAACCAAAAGGCAAAGCGTTGCTTGGTCACCATGCCTCCAAGGGCTAGATTCACAAGGGGCTCCAATAGCCGGGCCAAAGGTGCGCAAGTGTTGGTTCGAAGATGAGGAACCGGACACGGCACCTATGGGGAGCCCGTCGTGGCCTCTCTCACTCCTTCGGACACCCGTCTCAGCACCTGTATGGTTGCACACCATGTCCTCCCTCATCAGTCAAAGAGGGTGCCCAATCTGCTAGGATATGCGAAGTGCCAAAGGGAAGAGGTAGCACAATAGGAGGTGACCTGCTCCATGTCAATCGATGAATCGCGGAATGATCACGCGGACGGCAGTCGGTCTGAGCTAACCACGGATGCTGTTTTGGATCTGTGGTCCAGGACGTACAACACCGAGGGCAAACCCGATTGGTCCCACATCTTTCCCTACTACCATCCGACTATCCTTTTTCGCGATTCCGTCCAGAAGCTGCAAGGCATTGACGATTTCACGGCCATGTGTGATCGACTGACTCGAAGATGCAGCCAGCTGCACATGGATATCGAGAACATCAGCCGCCATTCCAACGTAATCATGATGGAGTGGAAGATGACGATGTCATTTCGGAGATCGCCTACCACCACGCTTCACGGGTGCACGCGCCTGACCCTTCACGAAGATGGACGAATCGTGGAGCAAAGAGATTACTACGATCTGTGGGGAGACATTTTCGACAACGTCCCCGTATTCCACCGGGTATATCGTTTCTTCATGGCGAAACTATTCGGGTGAGAGAGGGTCAGCCATGCTGCCCTTGTCACTTCCAGACGAACTCCTGTCACTTGGAAATCGGAACACGCTGTAACCCCTTTGAACTCTGCATATCATCCGGCTCGTTGTATCGGGCTGGCGAGGGAGAAATCTAACGGGGTGCTGAGATCAATTCGGTTGTGCGCGGGGACGAGCTGCTCGCGTTCGGCACCACCGGTACCGGCTCTTCTCATATCGTTGACCGCGGGTAATCCCCGATCCATCTTGGGGTTGCGAACCCGGCGCCTCCGGCGGCCGTAATATCGAGTTGCGTGCATGTCGCGGCAGGAGTTTTCCGACGGACCTATCAAGCCACCAAACTCGCTGGGGACCAATAGACCCTTGATGATCCCAAGGGCGCAGCTCGCGAAGGCGCTTCGCCGGTTCTTTGTTACCCGAATTACCCCGACGAAGACCTGATTGCGGGCGACGCTACCCGATGCGACACCATTCTCCTTACAGCTGGCCCGATTCGATGAAACTCCCATGGTCGGACAGTCTAGGGCTCGTCCCCGACGAGATGCCGTGGACTTTGGGTCACGCCCGACGAGTTTTCGCCCGGTGATGCGTAAACGCGACAGCTGTCCCATCCTGTTTAGCTACTTTTCAAACGGCGATCGATTCCCGCATTACAACAACAGCTTATAAGCAGGATCGCAGGCCGATCTGGGTCGATGCTTCGAGCCTGAAGGAGAGCCGGAGGTTGCCCGATATCTTGGGGAGTGCTGACCGATGCGAGCCCCGCCGCCGGTAGTCCCGGCGGGCAAAGACGCTAGAGTGGAACGTTAGATTTCCGCTTGCGCCCTTGATATCGTGGGTGGTTTGCCGGCGGGCACTGCCCCATGCGAAGTGGCTCTACCCGATTGGCGAGGAAGACCCGGCCCATACCAGAAGGATCGCGGAGAAAATCATTGTGCCGCAAGGGAACGCCGTTCCTCGACGCGAAACACAATGCAGACGATTGTGGAAGATCACTGCCAAAGGTTGAGATGCCCGTAGCATCCCGATATCGCGTTCATGGGAGTTGAAGAGATTTGCAAAGAAGGCTCGTAGCGGGTTTGGTCGGTGGGGTTGGGGGGTTGGTCCTCGGGATTGTCGGCGGCGGCTACCTGGGCCTCGTTATTGGCGGGACCTTCCTGGGAGGCCTGGATATTCGGTCCCGCATCGGTCTCGAAGGCTACGAGATTTCGGCCTATATCGGAGCACTCCTCGGGGCCATCATCCTCATTCCCGTGGGAATAGGTTTCGGTCTCTCATCTAGCGAAAAACCAGAGGACGGACCGTGAGGTGGAACTGACGCGTACGGGGAGAGATATCCGGACGAGGGGTATGGCGATCCGTCACCGAAGCGACTTGAGCCTGGTTGTTATCCCAGGCGATTGCGGAGCCGAAGGGCAACTCCTCGAGATTTCGGCAGAGGTAAGGGTGAGTGGATCGGACGACCGTGATGGACTGACCAGCTACTTCGTAGAGAAAGTCTCCTTTGGGAGGAAGTCTCGCGGATAGGGAGTTGATCGCGCGCTTGAGAATCCTGGATAGGAGATTGGTCCGCAACATAGCTGCCTCACGAACCCAGATGCTCGCTACCATGGCCATCATAGTGATGGGGCTGGTGGCGTTTACCATTCTTTCCACCATCGCGGCGAACATGTCTCGTTCGCTGGATCAGTATTACCGATCGCAGTCCTTTGCGGATCTGCACCTGGATTTCTCGTGGACCAGCTACGAGGCGATAGAGGAACTGCGGGGAATACCGGGCGTGGATGAGGTCGAGGGGCGGGTGGTCGTGGAAACGCATTCGCCGCTGGCTGAGGACCGGGAAC
>CAYLPL010000076.1:0-8279 GCA_964385545.1 uncultured Clostridia bacterium
CCAACGAGGTTACCCATCCCAAGCCTTCCCCGGAGCCCGTCGAACTGGCCCTGAGTCTTTTGAGATCTTCCCCGCGCCGCGCCATAATGATCGGTGATGCCCGAGCGGACATACTCTCCGGCAAGAGTGCTGGAACCCTCACCGGTTGGGCTCGATGGGGCACCGATCGCCTCCTCCACTTCGATGGCATCCGCCCGGACTACGTATGGCGTGAACCCTGTGAATTGATGAGAGACCTACCCCGAAGGACGGAGTGAGTGGATGGGAACCGGGCGGATCCTTTGCTGTTCCGACATTCACGGTCATGCGAGGGCTTTTTTGAGCCTCTTACACGAGGCCCAATGGCGGCCCGGGGAGGACACCCTGGTTCTCTTGGGGGATTATATCGATCGGGGACCCGCTCCCCGTCGCGTCGTCGCCGAAGTCAGAACGCTTCTCCGATGTCCGAAAGTGGTTGCATTACGTGGGAATCACGAGCAGATGCTGGCCGATTACCTGCGGGGTGACATTCCCAGTTTTCGCTATCTTGCCAACGGTGGCGAGACCACCCTTGCCGACTACGGGGATGATACAGAAGCCCTGGCCCGCGATGCCGCCTTCCTCGAGCGGCTGCCCCTACATTTCGAGACCGAGGAATACGTATTCGTGCACGCGGGACTGAGGCCCGGGGTGCCGTTAGCGGAGCAAAGGCAAAGGGATATGCTCTGGATAAGGGATGAGTTCATCCGCGGTTATCGGGGAAAGACGGTTGTGTTCGGTCACACCCCGACCCCGTACATCTCGGGGGAAGCAGAGGTGTATTTTGGCCGGGACAAGATAGGAATCGACACCGGTGCGGCCTACGGATGGCATCTCAGTATGCTGGATTTGCACTCAAAACGCGTGTACACCGCCCGCGGTAATCGGGACTGCCGAGGAGGTTGAGGATGAAGATAGATGTGAAGCCGGGAACCCGGGCCCTACTGATCCGCCACGGGAGGACGGAGTGGAACGAACAGGGCAGATTAATGGGTAGGGCCGACATACCCTTGGATGACGTCGGTCGCCTTCAGGCACAGATCCTGCCGCGGTTGGTACGTTCCTTCGAACCGAGCCTGCTTCGGTCGAGTCCTCTCGCCCGGGCCCGGGCCACGGCATCGCCCCTGGCGGCAGAGCTGGACGTTACCCCGCAAATCGACGATCGGTGGAGCGAAGTGGACGTGGGGGAGCTGGAAGGCTTGACCTGGACCGCGATCGAGGAACGTTACCCGGGTTTTGCCGGGGATCTGCGAACCGACCCGGACGGGACCAGGCGTCCCGCGGGAGAATCAGACCGCGAGCTGCAACGCCGGGCGGTCGCCGGTCTGAAGGATATGATGAAATCGGCTCCGGGGGAATGCTCGGTAGTCGTAAGCCACGGGGGTACCATTCGCAGCGTGCTCGCGTGGGTGCTGGGGGTATCGCCGGGAGAGCGGTGGCGGATAAAGGTGGCCAACGCCTCGATAAGCTGCGTGGAGATGACGCGGCGCGGTCTCGCGGTTAGGTTCACCAACATGTCCTCCGACTTGTGTGACGGTTAATACCGGATCCTGATAGTAGATCAGTGGATTCCGCCACAATTTTCTGGGCATCCGCCTCGTAGGGGCATCCTCGAGGATTGCTGGGACATCCGGCCCGGTGGCCGCCACAGATTCCGTTTTGCGGGGGATGATTTCGGTGGGCGGGTGCGATCGTGCAGACTGGAGGGACGTGCGGCCCGGGACGCACGCTGGCCCGCCATTTTCTCGCCACTGCCGATAATGCAAAGCCAGTGCAATTGCGGGACGCCCGGCGGCTGGTGTATAATCGCGGCGATCGAATACGTGAGGCGATGAAGGGAAGAGCCCGTCGTAGGGCGGCGCAGAGAGATCGCGGTGGCTGCGAGCGATCCCGCCCCGGCGAGGTGTACGGCCCCGAGCCGTTTTGCCGACCTTCCTTAGGACATTAGGCGGAGCGGGCCCCCCGTTATCGGAACCGGAGCGGTCCCCTCGCGGGGACAAGCAGGGTGGTACCGCGGATTACCCGTCCCTGGAAGGGACGGGCATTTTTTTGCGAAAGGACGGTGTTTGGGTGGGTAAAGATACGATCGAAGGTGAAGCCAGGCGACAATTAGAAATCCTTATGCAAAATACCGAAGAAGTGGTAAGCGAGGAGGAGCTTTTGGAGAAGTTGCGGACCTCCCTGAAGGAAGAGAGGCCGCTGCGCGTGAAGCTCGGGCTGGATCCCTCCGCGCCGGACATTCACCTGGGTCACGCGGTGGTATTGCGCAAGCTGCGGCAGTTTCAGGACCTGGGCCACGAGGTTACCTGCCTGATAGGCGATTTCACCGGTCGAGTAGGCGATCCCTCCGGGGTATCTCAGACAAGAAGACAGCTGACCGAGGGAGAGGTGCGGGAGAACGCCCAGACCTATCGCGAGCAGATATTCAAGATCCTGGATCCGGATAAGACGGTCATGGATTTCAATTCGCGATGGCTAGGTGCGATGACATTCGCCGACGTGGTGGAGCTGGCCTCCAACGTTACCGTGGCGCGCATGCTGGAGCGCAACGATTTTTCCGAACGTTACTCCTCCGATCGCCCCATATACGTGCACGAGTTCTTCTATCCGCTGATGCAGGGTTACGACTCGGTCGCCCTCGAATCAGACGTAGAATTGGGAGGTACCGACCAGAAATTCAATCTCTTGATGGCGAGAACCATACAGAGGGCCTACGGCATAGAGCCGGAAATTGCCATGACGATGCCCATCATAGAGGGGACCGATGGACTAAGGAAGATGAGCAAGAGTCTCGATAACTACATCGGCATTACCGAGGAGCCGGACGAGATGTTCGGCAAGGTCATGTCCCTTCCCGACGGGCTCATCTGCCGCTACTTCCGTTTGCTTACCGACCGGGATCCGGTCGAGATCCGGCGCCTCGAGGAATCCCTAAACGAGGGGGAGGTCAACCCGAGGGATGTCAAAGAGGATCTCGGGCTGACCATCGTTTCCGCCTACTGGGGAGAAGAACCGGCCCGGGAAGCTGCCTCCAATTTCCGTCGCGTGTTTTCCGCGGGCGGGCTACCCGAGGACATGGAGGATTTGGATACGTCCAAACTTCTAGAAGAAGATGGAACCATTTGGATAGTGGCGCTTATCTGCGCGGCCGACTTCGCCTCTTCCAACAGTGAAGCGAGACGACTGGTGGAACAGGGAGCGGTATCTTTGGACGGGGAGCGCGTCGTGGATCCCCACGCGCGAATAAGGCCGAGCAGCGGTCAGATACTGCGCGTCGGGCGCCGCCGTTTCTGTCGCCTCGTCTGATCCCTCGTTTCCCCGACATCGCTGTGGTCGGGGAACTCGAGGTATGACATACTCTTGGTGGAGATTAGCGCGCGCTTTCGTCGCGTTTCGATCCGCTGGCGCCACCTTGTCGGACCGCGCCTCGAAAGACCGCGCTACATACCTCGAGGGAGGTTAAAGTGGTGAGCAAGAGCCAATCCGACGAGATCAGAAAGAAAGCCGAACAACGGGCGATAGGGCAGCGGTCTCTGCATTTGGAGAAGTGGACTCGGCGAACCGTGAGTTGGATAAAGGAACAGGTGGAGAGCGCCGGGGCCCGGGGGACTGTAATCGGCCTAAGCGGTGGCCTAGATTCGGCCGTGGTCGGCGAACTCTGTCGCAGGGCTTTTCCGAAGACTTCTCTGGCGGTAGTTATGCCCTGCCATTCCCCGGACGAGGATTCGCGGGATGCCCGCTCATTGGCGGAAGAGATGGGCATGGAGTGCACTTCCATTTCTTTGGACGAAACCTTCGACGCCATGATCGAGGTCCTCCCGGAAGGTGATCCGGAACGCGAGGGGTTGGCACGGGCCAACCTGAAGCCCCGGCTGCGCATGGCAACTCTCTATTACATTGCCAACCTGCACAACTACCTGGTCGTCGGAACCGGGAACCGAGCCGAGATTCACCTGGGATACTTTACGAAGTACGGTGATGGGGCCTCGGACATCCGTCCCCTCGGGAGGTTGACCAAGGCCCAGGTATGCAAGGTGGCCGAGTACCTGGGGATTCCCCAAAGGATAATCGACCGCCCCCCGTCCGCCGGCCTGTGGCCTGGTCAAACCGACGAGGGAGAATTGGGTTTCACCTACGAGGAAATCGACGCCCATCTGCTGCGGGGTTCCGCGAGCCCCGAGGTAGCCGAGCGCATAACCCGGATGCACGAGATGACGGAACACAAGAGAACAGCCCCCCCCTTGCCCCCTTTCACCCTGGGAGAAGGGGCCGTCCCCGTTAAGGTGGACCCCGGTCGCTGAGGAGACCTCGATGCGACGCGGGCATCAGGTATGCTAAAATATAATGTCTGGGCCACCCCCGGAGGTCGCGGGGGTGGCGCCAGCTGAAGGGGGGATATTCCATGGCAGGCCATTCCCAGTGGGCAAACAGGAAGCATCGCAAAGCCCGACAGGATGCCAAAAAGGGTGCCATATTCTCCAAGATGGCCAAGAAGATTTCCGTGGCGGCCCGCGAGGGTGGTGGGGACCCCGAGGCCAACTCGGTTTTGCGTATGATCATCGATGAGGCCAAACAGCTCGGTGTACCCAACGACAATATTGATCGCGCCATCAAACGTGGCACGGGCGAGCTGGATTCGATAACCTACCAGCAATTCCAATACGAGGGCTACGGACCCGGAGGTGCGGCTCTCCTTTTGGATATCGTCAGCGACAATCGCAACCGCACTGCCTCCGAGATTCGACACATCTTTTCCAAATACGGGGGTAATCTGGGTGAGTCGGGATGCGTGGCCTGGATGTTTTCGCGGAAGGGGCGCATCTTCATCGCCGGTGAAGACATCGACGAAGACGAGTTATTCCTGGCCGCCGCCGAGGCCGGCGCCGAAGATCTCGAGCCGGTGGACGACGGGTATGTGATCGCAGCGCCCCCCGAAGATCTCGAAGCGGTGCGTTCCGCCCTGGCCGAAGCGGGGTACGAGATGAAATCTGCCGCCCTCGTTTACGACACCGACAACAAGGTCGAGGTCGAGGGCAAGGACGCCGAGAAGCTGTTGCAGCTCCTCGACGCCTTAGAAGACCATGAAGACGTCCAAGAAGTATACAGCAACTTCGAGATCAGTGACGAATTGGTCGCTATGTACGGGGATTGAGGGATATCGTTGCTGATCTTAGGTGTTGATCCGGGGACCGCCACCACCGGTTATGCCGTGGTCGCGGAGGAGGACAACCGTTTGTTGTTGCGCGATTGCGGCGTATTCCGCACTTGTGCGGACTCCGACATGTCGCTACGCCTGGTGGATATTTACAATGGTGTGACCGATCTCATAGAGCGTTACAGCCCCGAGGCCGTCGCCATAGAAAAGATATTCTTCAACCGCAACGTGGGTTCCGCCATGACGGTGGGGCAGGCCCGCGGCGTAGTCATGCTCGCGGCCGGTCAGCGCGGTCTCGGGATACTCGAGTATTCCCCGCCCGAGGTCAAGGCGGCGGTCACCGGATGGGGCAATGCGTCCAAGATGCAGGTGCAGCTTATGGTAAAGTCCCTGTTTTCCCTGGATGCCATTCCTACCCCCGACGACGCCGCCGATGCGGCGGCCGTGGCCGTCTGTGCCCTCAACCGGCGTGGGTGGGACCGACGAGTGGAGGAAGGACGTTGATCGGGAAACTGCGCGGACGATTGGACGAGGTCACCGGCGAAGGGGTAGTCGTGGATGTCGGGGGCGTCGGTTACCAGGTCAAGGTGGGAATGAAGGGCGCATCGCGGCTCGGTGCACCAGGTGAACGGGTTGTGCTGTTCATCCATACCCACGTGCGGGAGGAGAGTTTGGATCTTTACGGTTTCATATCCCGCGGCGAATTATCCACCTTCGAACTCCTGTTGGGAGTTAGCGGCGTGGGGCCCCGCATGGCGTTGGCGATTCTCGATACCTTGGATGCCGATGGTGTCAGGCGCGCTCTGGCCTCCGGCGACGCGAAGTTACTGACGCGAGCTCCCGGCGTCGGCAAGAAGACCGCGGAACGGCTGATCCTCGAGCTGGGGGATCGCGTCGCCGACGTGCTGCAGTTTCCCGCGTCCGGGGGTGGCGTCGAAGAAGGAGGTCCCGCCTCCGAGGCCCTCGAGGCCCTGGCGGCCCTGGGCTTCGGTCGTGCCGAGGCCCTCGAGGCCATCTCGAGCGCCCTCGAAGGAAGCGAAGACCCGCAGGTTGAAGAGTTGGTACGACGCAGTCTCGCGCTCTTAAGTGGTGAGGGAGGGAAGCGATGAACCGGGAAGAGGACTTCATACTGGACCCCGACACCGGGGTCGATGAGCTCTTGGAGACCGGTCTCCGCCCCACAAGTCTGGACGAATTCGTGGGTCAGGCGCCGGTCCGGGAGCGCCGGAGTATCCACATCCAAGCCGCCCGGGCACGCGGCGAATCACTGGACCACGTCCTCTTATACGGTCCCCCGGGACTGGGATAGACCACCTTAGCCCACATCATCGCCAACGAATTGGGCGTGGGCATCCGCATGACTTCGGGACCTGCCGTGGAGCGCCCGGGTGATCTGGCCGCCATTCTTACCAACCTATCATCGGGCGACGTACTGTTCATAGACGAGATTCATCGTTTGAACCGAACCGTGGAGGAAGTGCTGTATCCGGCGATGGAAGATTTTGCCCTCGACATCGTGATCGGAAAGGGGCCTTCCGCCCGTTCACTCCGTATCGATCTGCCCTCCTTTACTCTGGTGGGAGCGACTACCAGAGCGGGTTCGCTCACCTCCCCGTTGCGGGATCGATTCGGTGTGGTCATGCGATTGGAATACTACGAAGAAGCGGACCTAACGCGCATCGTCCGCAGGACCGCGGGGATACTGGACGTACCCATCGATCTGGATTCGGCCCGCGAACTGGCCCGCCGTTCCCGCGGTACACCCCGGGTCGCCAACCGGCTCCTGCGACGCCTTCGCGATTATGCCCAGGTGAAGGCGGACGGATACATCACGCGGGAGGTCGCGCGCGGGGGACTCGATCTTTTGGAAATCGACGATCTCGGTTTGGACAGAAACGACCACCGTCTCCTGCGAGTTATCGTCGAAAACTACGGTGGGGGTCCGGTGGGCGTCGAGACCCTGGCGGCGGCCCTGAGCGAGGAATCTCAGACGTTGGAAGAGGTTTACGAACCTTTCCTCATCCAGCGAGGCCTTTTGCAAAGGACCCAGCGCGGCCGTATGGCAACGCGCTCAACCTACGAACATCTCGGCTTGCCCATACCTAGACGTGATCCCGAAGATCAGGTGGCTCTCTTTGGGGAAGAGGATGTCGATGGGTCCCGATAGCCTGGGACGTACCCTCATGCTCCTGGGTGCGGTGATCGTTTTCTTGGGAGCGATAGTTTACTTTTCGGGTCGGGGCTTGCCCCTGGGAAACCTCCCCGGTGATATCTACATTCGCAGGCCGGGGTTTACCCTCTACATCCCCATCACCACCGGAATCATAATCAGCCTCGCCCTCAGCCTGGTACTGAGCCTAATATTTCGGCGTTGATCGATCCGGCCCCCCCGATATGGGTTCGCGTCGTCGATACTCTATAATGCATCTGGAGGAAGAAGCCTTGGAGGATCAGTTGACGGTCCAACTACGCCGGGCTCGAGCGGGGGACGGGTGGGCGAGAGAACAGATAATCGGCGACTACGCCCCGTTTGCCCGCGCCGCCGCCCGGCGTACCGTCGGACGATACGTCGGCCCTGATGATGATCTGGCATCGATTGCGCTGATGGCATTGGACGAGGCGATAGACGCCTGCGGCGAGGAGCGGTTCGCTGAAGAGATCCCGATGAGCTCGCTGGCCGACGAGGGGATGGGAAAAGCCGGCGTTGTTATGGGTCGGATCGCGGCAAGGGGCTGAGATCGAGCGCGAGGCCGACGTCTTGCGGGAAGCCATCGAGCGCGTCGGCCGAGAGTTGACCACCTTCGACGCCTATCTGGGTGTGGATGTGAATCGAGCAGGGATCTGACGATGGGTCTTTTGAAAGAAGAAGTGAGAGCCGGACGCTGGAGCGAGGATGGGGATTCCGCACCCGGCGCTGGATCGCCGCCGATAAGGGTAAACTCGAATAGATTACCCCTGCCGAGCCGTCGGTATCTCCGGGATCCTCCGAGGAATCCGGCGACGGTGTGCCGAATGTAATGAACGGGAATTCGCTCCCCCGGGTTGGCAGCGAAGGAAGATGGCACCTTCACTCTCCCCGGGGAAGGCCGGAGGAAAGTAATGGGAA